>NZ_NFJQ01000005.1 GCF_002159945.1 Cloacibacillus sp. An23
AATGAACAGGCTCCTCGCTCTTCGCTGCACGTATTCTTCCTCTCCGCGGTTTGCACGCCCGCTTACGCTTCGCTTACAAACCGCTTCGCCTTCTCCTCATTATTCCCCTGTCATGGTGCCTGCGCTCTTTTTAGGAACCGTGGCCCCTCGCCGAGCGCATGATTAAGTATATCAGCGTTTAGCGAGAAGTCAATCAATACTTCTTGTAAGCTTTTTAGCTAGGGTAATAGTTAAAAGTATATTTATTGCTACAATATTTCCATTATTATCATAAATGTCATAAACGGGCTAGACTTTATATAAGTTATGGCGGCGTTTATCAGTAAACGCCGCCATAACTTTTTTTGTTATTTTTTCTTTGATTTCTGTTTTTCTTAACACGCGCTCGGCGTTATTCTTTTTCTTCCGTGATGTCGAGCTTAAGGACGCCTTCTTCAAGGAGCGCCTCGACGTTGTCTTCGAGGGTGTTTTCTTCGTGTTCTTCCTGCTTCGCCGGTTCGTCCGCAAGGCCGAGGCCCGCGGCTACTTTGTCGAGCACTTCTTTCGTTATCTCGGCCATGAGGTCCGGGTGCTCTTCTATATATTGGGCGGCTGCGTCTTTGCCCTGCGCCATCGTTTCGCCTTTGTAGGCGATCCACGAGCCTTTGCGCTTGACTATTTCCCGGTCGAGCGCCATGTCGAGTACCGCCATTCCTTTGGGGACTCCTTTGCCGTAGATCAGCGTCGTGTGAGCTGTGCGGAACGGCGGCGCCTGTTTGTTTTTGACTACTTTGATGTAGAGTTCATGGCCTATTACTTCGTCGCCGCGCGTCACCTGTTTGCCCCGGCGCACTTCGATTCTTACAGAGCTGTAGAATTTGAGCGCGCGTCCGCCGGTAGTGGTTTCGGTCGGGCCTTGGCTGTATCCGGAGCTTATCTGGGCGCGGAGCTGGTTGATGAATATTACCGTCGTGTTGCTTTTCGCTATGGCTGCGGTGAGCCGGCGCAGCGCGTAGCTCATGAGGCGCGCGTGAAGGCCTACTTGGCGCCCGCCCTCGTCCATTTTGCCGTCTATTTCGGCCTGCGGCGTGAGGGCCGCTACTGAGTCTACAACGACGAGGTCTACGGCCCCGCTTCTTACGAGCGTGTCTAATATGTAGAAGGCCTGTTCGCCGCTGTCGGGCTGCGAGAGGTAGAGGTTCGCCGTGTCCACTCCCAGCGACGCGGCGAGTCTCGGATCGAGCGCGTGTTCCGCGTCTATGAAGGCGGCGATGCCGCCGGCTTTCTGCGCTTCGGCCAGGATGTGCAGCGCTATGGTGGTTTTCCCGCCGCCTTCGGGGCCGAATATTTCTATTATGCGTCCCCGCGGCACTCCGCCGATGCCGAGCGCCACGTCGAGCGGAAGTATGCCGCTGTGTATGACCTCGACGGCGCGCTGTACTTCGTCGCCGAGCCGCATTATCGCCCCGTCGCCGAAGCGTCCCCTTATCTCGCTGAGCGCCTGTTCCAGAATATCTTCGCGTGTTGCCGCTGCTTTCTTTGCCATCGTTCAGCCTCCGTTTCGTTCATTTTCGGATAGATTATAACAAAGACTAAGCTGTTCACACAATGTTTACAGCGCATAAATTTTTAGAGGCGTGTATATCGGTCCGCGCGGCGTAAGCTCGCTGCGCATGAATATAACCTCACGCACCGTCCACGGCGGGAGGTCGGGGCCGCAGGATTCCAGCGAGCGCAGGGCTTCGGCGGAAAGCGGCGCCGCTTCGCCGCGCCGTCCGAGCGTTATGTGCGGCGAGAATTTTTTGCGTTCTTTCGCGACTCCGCGCCGGGCGGCCAGGTCGTCCGCGGCGCGTGCGAGTTTTGCAAGCTTTTCCGTGTCGCCCGCTATTCCCGTCCATATTACTCGCGGCGCGGACAGTTTGGGGAATCCGCCGGCACCGCGCGCGGACAGTTCGAAGGCGCCGCGCGGAAGCTCTTTGTCGAGGAGCGACGAGACGGCGCGCGCCATTTCCGGCGGTATCTCGCCGCAGAATTTCAGCGTTATGTGTATCGTCTCCGGCTTCACCCAGCGTATGCCGGCTTCACGAGTTTCGCGCTTTTTCGCTTCGATCCACGAGCCGAGCGCTGTTATATGGCTTTGCGGGAGTTTTACGCAGACGAAGGTGCGGAGCAGCGGCCCCGCGAACGCGGGGATGCAGCCGCTCATTATTCCGACTCCGCGAAGGCGACGAGCCGGCGCAGGACTTCTTCGACGGTCTGCCGCCGCACTGAGGCTCTGTCTCCGTCGAATACGCGGCTGAAGGTCTCTGTCCCGTATTCGGATGAGAGACCGAACCATACGGTGCCGACTGGCTTGTCTTTGCTGCCTCCGCCTGGGCCCGCGATGCCGGTGACGCTCATAGCGACGTCAGCGCCGTATATGCAGCGCGCGCCGCGCGCCATCTCGGCGGCGCATTCGGAGCTGACCGCGCCGTGCTTGTCGAGCGTTCCGCGCGATACTCCGAGTATATGTTCTTTCGCAGTGTTCACGTATGTGACTGCGGAGCCGAAGAAGATGTCCGAGGCCCCGGCGACGCACGTTACGGTTTCCGCGATCATTCCGCCCGTACAGGATTCCGCCAAAGCGAGCGAAAGCCCTTTTTCGCGAAAGAGATTTATGACGCGGGCGGCAAGCTCTTCTATGTTTTCCATTTTTATACGCCTGCCTTTATCTGCCTATCGCGGTCAGAATCGCCGTCAGCCCTTCTTCAAAGAGGAGCCAGTGGATGAAGCGCATCAAGAGGTTGACGATTATTCCGCCGGCGATGTCGTCGGCCATTATCCCGACGCCGCCGGGTATCTTGTCGAAGCGGCTTACCGGGAACGGCTTGACGATGTCTATTATTCTGAAAAGGAAGAGCGCCGGGACCGCGTAGCTCATGTCGAAGCCCCAAGAGGCGAGCCACACTCCGACGACCTCGTCTATGACGACCTCGCCGGGATCGTCGCGTTCCGCTGCCTTCTCGTATTTGCCGGCGGCGACGCAGCCGAGCGCGGCGACTGCGGCGATCAGCCACAGCGGCACGCCGCCCGCGAGCATCCATACGGCGCAGCCCGCGACTGAGCCGATCGTACCGGGCATTCTCGAAAAGCGCCCTATCGTCCCGACCGTCGCGACGAGTCCGTACCACGTTTTCATCTCGGGAATAAGTATCACAGCGTCTCCTCCCCTATCATGTCGTGGGGCATTGCCTCGGTGATTTTAACTGTTATCATGTCGCCTTCTTTTAGATCCTTTCTTATGCTGCGCACTTCTATCAGGCCGTCCACCTCGGGCGCTTCGCGGAACGAGCGGCCTTCGGCGTAGCCTTCATCGTGCGCGACTCTGTCTATGAGCACCGTAAGCTCGCGTCCGACGAATGTCTGCTGGCGCTCGAATGATATTTCCTCCTGCGCCCGCATCAGCTCGTCGAGCCGCTTTTTCTTCGTCGCCTCGGAGACCTGCCCAGGCATGTGCTCCGCTGGCGTGCCCTCCTCGGCATAGTAGATGAACGCCCCCATGCGGTCGAAGCGCACCTCCCTGACGAATGCCATCAGGTTGTCGAAATGCTTCTTTTTTTCGCCGGGGAAGCCGACCATGCAGGTCGTGCGCAGAGTGAAATCTGGGTTTATCTCGCGCGCCGTGCGGAAAATAGAGCGCAGCGCGCCTGGCTTTATGTCGCGGTTCATCAGAGCGAGTATCTCCGGGTCGCCGTGCTGTACCGGGATGTCGAGATATGGGATGATCTGCCGTCCGGCGCCGACGCGCTCAAGCAGCTTCGGCGTCACGCGCGTCGGATGCAGATATAACAATCTTATCCATACGTCGTATGGCAGCGAGCTTTCGAGGGCGTTCAGCAGCTCGATAAGCCCGGCTCCGCCTCCCGAACCGCCGTCCATGCCGTAGACGGTGAGGTCCTGCCCGACCACGCAGAGCTCCCGCGCGCCCTCTTCAACAAGCTGCTGCGCCTCCTTCACAATAACATCGACGGGCAGGCTGCGCAGCGGCCCGCGTATCGACGGGATAGCGCAGTAGGAGCAGCGGTTGCCGCAGCCCTCGGTGATTTTCAGATAGCGCGTGAACTTAGGAGTGGACGGCAGGGAGCCGCGCCTGCGCGCGCCGTCGAGCGGAGTCGCGAGACTTTTCAGCACGCTCTCCCAGTCCTCCGTCTCCGCCCAGAAGTCGACCGAAGGTATCTCCGAGGTGAGCCCCTCGCGGTAGCGGTTTACGAGGCAGCCGACGACTCCTATCTTTTCAAGGCGGCCCTTGAGCTTCAGCTCCTCGAGGTCGAGTATAGCCTCTATGCTCTCTTCCACAGCGGGACGGATGAAGCCGCATGTGTTGACGATCGCCGCCGACGCGTCCTCGACCGCCGGAACGAGCTCGTGCCCCGCGGCCTTGAGCGCGCCGGCGAGACATTCGCTGTCCACTCTGTTCTTCGCGCAGCCTAACGTAAGCAGATATATCTTCATATTTTATATAGCTCCGCGATATTGTCCGAAACCGGCTGATTCTGCATATAAAGGCTCAGGCCGTTGTGAGTGAGCCCAGCCGCGATGCCGAGCGTCATGCGGATGCGCGCCTTGAAAGGATTCAGCCGGCCGCCTGTCATCACGCCGAGTTCTTCAAGCTTTTCGAACGAACCCTCGAAGTCGTTCGTCTTGTGGACGCTGCCCTGAAAGCAGCGCGACACTATCGCGACTTCGACGCGGCTGCGCACGAGGTTCCGTATCATCGGCACCCACGAAGGCGGCACGTTTCCGGCGCCGAAGCCGGCCAGCACCAGCCCCTTGAGCTCGCGCGACGACATCAGCGACGAAAGCATCCTGTCGCCGCCGCCGAGAGAGGCCCACATGATCTCGACGTATGGGACTTCCTCCTTAGGACGCACCGCGAGGAAAACGGGGCGCTTCGGCTCACGCAGGAACTTCAGCTCGCCGTTAAGCAGCTTCCCCACCGAGCCGCGCAGAGGCGACTGGAAGGCGCTGTCCGGCGACTCCGTGTCCACCAGCACCGCGTCGTCCGCGCCGAAAAGCTCTCCGCTCGAGCAAATCAGCACGCCCTTGTTCTGCGCGGCGGGCGATAGAGCCGCGAGCACCGCGCAGTGCAGATTCATCAGCCCTTCTTTCACCCCGGCGCGCCCCTGTACCATAAGATTGGCGAAAATGACGGGCTCGCTGCGCTTCCAGAGAAGATTCACGAGATAGGCTATCTCCTCCATGACGCCGCAGCCGGAGACGACGATGATCCCCGCGTACCCCTCCGCGGCGACGGACTCGAGCATCTCCTCCATAGCGAGAGTCATCGGTATCGAATAATGCGTGCTCGGCTGGCAGCTCCACTCTTTTATATCGCAGCGCAGCGCGAGCTCCTCGGGCAGATAGTTCAGGAGAGTGGCTGGATCCGCGTTTTCGTCGGCTGAGAAGTTGCCCGCGATGACGAGCGCGAGTTTCGGCAACGGATGCAATACTATTCCTCCATCCATATAGTAGACATAACGGCGGCGGAAAGCTTTTCCTCCGCGCCTGCATTGTAGCGCAAAGCGCGCGCGGTTTCAAATTACGCCGTTTTTAATAGACTTTTAACGGATTTCATATATCATACTAGCAACAATAGAGAGAGGAGTTTGGATTTGGAAGCGATACTTTCTTTCTTCGGAAGCTGCGCGGCGCTCTTCGGAGAGCTCATCGGCTGGCTCGTGGACGTGATAGGGCACATGGGATACGCCGGCATAGTCGGCCTGATGTTCCTGGAGTCGTCGTTCTTCCCATTCCCGAGCGAGGTCGTCATGCCTCCGGCGGGCTACCTGTCGTGGAAGGGCGAGATGAACATCTTTCTCGTCATCGGCGCGGGCATCGCCGGCAGCATACTCGGAGCGCTCTTCAACTACTGGATAGCAGTCCGCTGGGGACGCCCCTTCTTCGAGAAATACGGGAAATACGTGTTCGTCACGCACGAGTCGCTCGACAAGGCCGAAGTGTTCTTCGCGCACCACGGTCACATCAGCACATTCACCGGACGGCTGCTCCCAGTGATACGGCAGTACATCTCGCTCCCCGCCGGACTCGCGCGTATGCCGCTGCCGCAGTTCTGCTTCTACACGGCGCTCGGCTCCGGCATCTGGGTGACGATACTGACGCTGCTCGGCTACTTCCTCGGCAGCAACGAGGCGCTCATCCACGAGGAGCTGCACAAGATAACGCTTCTGCTCGCCGGCGGCTGCGCCGTACTCGTCGCGATATACGTAATAATCAACAAAACAAGAAAACGAGACAGATAACGAAAAGCCCGCCGCTGTGAAACGCGGCGGGCTTTTTTACGCTTTCGGGCGCGCGCCTCAGGCGACGCCGCGGACGTTCGGAAAGCCACGGCCCGTTTCATACGCCTTACGAAACAGGCCGACGCTCGCGGAGGCGTCAGCCCGTCGGACGGTCAGCCCGTCGGACGAACGATGCGCCAGCCGCACGCGGATGCGATTTTATGTACGCTTACGCGGGCGGCGCTCCGCGCGATAAACCTGACGTTTCCGGCTGCTTCGTGAGGCGGCTTGCTTATAACCGGCCGATGCGGAGGCAATACAATAATTTTTGCCGCGCCCGTTCAGCGCGGACGCCGTCTTCACGTGAGCCGCGCGCGGATTCGTTAAAGCACCGCGCGTGAATTTTGCGCCGGGATTTATGCGCGGTCGTTTTTCGTAATTTTCCGCCGTCAGCCGTTCGCCCCGTTTTCGCGCTTGTTCTTCGCCGCTACGGCGTAGAATGAAACGGAGAGCAGAAGGACGAGGCCGTCTACGAAGCGCGTCCAGAAGCCGGACCAGCCGGAGCTTACGATGCCGGCCTCTATCGTGCCCATCATTATGGAGCCGACCGCCGTGCCCCAGATCGTGCCCTTGCCGCCGTATACGGAGGTGCCGCCGATGAATACCGATGCGAAGACGAGCAGCAGATAGCCCTCGCCCTGCGTCGGCCACCAGTTGCCCATTTCCGCGGTCGCGAGCACGCCCGCGAGCCCAGCGGCGAAGCCGAGGAATGCGAACACGCCGGCGCGCGCCGCGCTTACAGGCATTCCGAGCATCCGCGCTACGTCTATGTCGTCGCCGATGAAGCGCAGATCGTCGCCCCACGAGGTACGATGATAGACGAGCGCCGCCGCGCCGGCAAAGAGCAGCGCCCAGACGGACTGCATCGGAAGAAAGCCTCCGACGCGCCCCGTCAGCACGGCAAGCTCGGGGTTGTCCATCATGAGCGCCATGCCGAGCGGTATCGCCGTGCCGCCCGAGAGCAGCATGACGGCGCCGCGCCAGAAGAAATCGAAGCCTATCGTCGCGACTATCGCTGGCACACCCGTCCACGTTATCATAAGGCCGTTGACAAGCCCGATGGCGAGCCCCGCCGTTATCCCGGCGGCCGCGCCTAGCAGTACGGAGCCGGTGGCCTTCGCCGTCCACGCGAATACGAAGCCGGACATAGCCATGTTCGACGCAAAGGATAGGTCCATCTCGCCAGTTACGACTACAAGCGTCATAGCCGTCGCGACTATCATTATGAAGGGTATCGTGGAGAGGAAGGTCATGTATATGCTCGCGGATAAGAAAGCCTCGGGCGAGCGCACTGCGAAGAAGGCCCATAACGCGAAAAGCACGCCGGTGATTATCATCTGGTCCTTGCTGTTTTTTATAAAGCTCATCGCTCCGCCTCCATCAGCCTGGCGAATAGGTCGTGCTCGGTCAGCTCGTCCTTGCGCCACTCGCCGAATACCTTGCCGTGCGAGAGTATGACGAAGCGGTCCGCGACGCGGTATGCGTGCTCTATCGTGTGCGTGATGACGACGACGGAGCGGCCTTCGGATTTGAGCATGCGCATAAAATCAAGGACTTTTTCGGACTCGCTCACCGCGAGCGCCGTAGTCGGTTCGTCAAGGATGACCACGCCTGCTTTGAAATACATCGCGCGGCCTATCGCCAGCCCCTGGCGTTCGCCGCCGGAAAGAAGCCCAGCTGGAGTATCCGGCGATATGCCCGCGCCCGAAAGGCCGAGACGCGAAATGATTTCAGCGGCGGCCTCGCGCTCGCGCTTCGCGTCGATGAGGCCGAAGCGCGTCTTGACGTGCCGCCCGGCGAAGAGGTTGCGCCAAAGCGGCTGCGAAACGCCGAGCGCCCTGTCTTGATAGACGGCCTCGACGCCGAGGGCGCGGGCGCGCGCAACGCTGAATCTCGTCACGCGCACGCCGTTTATCTCGACGTCGCCTTCGTCCGGCGCGTATAGGCCGGAGATTATTTTTATAAGCGTTGACTTGCCCGCGCCGTTGTCGCCGAGAAGCGCCGTTATCTCTCCGCGGTCAAGCGAAAAGTCCACGCCCCGAAGGGCGCGGACGCTTCCGAAAGATTTGCGGACGCCCCGCATCTCCAGGATTTTATTCATATTTTCGTTAACGTATGGCTTTCTCCGCGAGAGGCGCTATCTGCTCTATGTTGTCCTTCGTGACGAAGCCGCCCGCCGTATCGACGTAAATTCCTCCGAAGTTGCCGCGCTTGTTGAGCACTATCTGGTTGACGGCGAGATAGGCCATCATGTAGGGCTGACCTTCGGAGACGAGGCCGACGTAGCCCGCCTTGATCGCGTCCGCCGTAGCGGGCGAGAGACTGAATCCGGCTATCTGCACAGCGCCAGGCTTGATGCCAGCGGAGCGCAGCGCCGTCCCGGCCTGCGCCGTCAGCGCCGCGTGGTCGATGACGATGAGTTTGCAGTCTTTGTGCGAGGCGATGTAGCCGGTGAGTATCGGAGCGCCGAGAGCCGCTTCTTTGTTGGCTTCCGGCGAAATTTCAAGATAGTCAACCTCGAGTCCGGCCTTCGTGAATACGTCGGTCATAGCCTGCGCGCGGAGGCCGCGTCCAGGAACGCTGCGAAGTCCCCAGATAAAGACCTTGTCGCCTTTTTTGAGGCCGAAGTGGCTGATGCAGCGGTTCGCCATCATTTCGCCCTGGCCGTAGTTGTTCACGCCGATGTAGCTGAATCCCTGCGGCTGGAAGCGCTCGAAGGTCTTAGGCAGCGGCGTGTCGACGCACATGACCTGTATGCCCTGCTTGAAGGCCTGGTCGATGAGCGGCATATATGCGTCGTCGCCTGGCGCGCCTATGACGACCATTCCGTCAGGCTTCGTCGCCATGCCCTGCTTGAAGCTCGTTATCATCTTCTCCGCGTTCCAGTCGGTGTAGACGAATTTGATGTCCACGCCGAGCGCGTCTGCGGCCGCCTGCGCGCCGTTCTGGAGCGTGCGCGCGTAAGGCTCGCCGGGGCTGCCGCCCGCGTCGAACCATACCGTCAGCTTGTTCCCGGCGGCGAAGGCCGTGCCGCAGAAGAGCATGAGAGCGGATAATGCTGCAAGACAAAGTTTCATCGTAAAAACACTCCCTTATTTGATTTTTGTATTACCGGCAAAATTGACTGCACGCGCGCGCCGAAAGCGCGCGACGCCCGTGGCTCCGCGTCTCCGAAACCAGCCGCTGCGAAACGGGGCGCCTCCTTGTCTTTAGGGTCGATTATCGTCCCGTTATGCGGAGCGGCGACGTCCGGCCGATTTTTCCCGCGCATAGATGCATTCCATGCACTTGACCGGATTCTCACAGGCTCATACCGAACGCGCCCTCCTTTCGTGAAAGGATAAACTTACTCCGCCATGATATACTACCGGGCGGGGTTTGCGTAAAAACATTGTTCTGAGGAATAAAACAAAATAAGCGAGGGCGGCGCCTGGCGCGGATGCGTGCAGCTTAATTTTTACGGAGCCGTAAGGTTTTCAGAACTGCGGCGTAGGTGGGTCGATGGCGTGAAATTCACATGATGGTATAATACGGATAGGAAGAGAGAGGCCCCCGCCGGAAGGGAAAGCAGGGGGATGAATCCTCTCCCGGTCTGTCCAAGCTGAGGTGGAGACTCAGCCCAGACGTTTAAGGCCGAGTATTGTGACTGACGTTGGCGGATGAACTCAGCCAAAACTGCTACTGCTAGGAGAGATGCACAAGCTCCTAGCAGTAGCAGTTTTGCTGTCAAGAGAAGCCATTCATAGAATGAACGCTCTCCATTGTCAGCCATCCGTCATTCCCCCTTTCCGCCGGGGGAAATCCCTTTAGCTGGCAGACCCGGCATCACTGCCAAAGGCCCTTCCGCTAACACTATACAGATACTATTGCTGTAAGTCATGCCCACAGCTTAGCTATTTACGCGCTTCAGTAATTTCATCAGCTTGGCAAAAAAATGGGAGAGGCTTTCGCCTCTCCGCTTTGTTTTACAGAGTTTTGAGAATTTCGCCGAGCGGCCTGCGCTTCTTCGGGCGTACCGTCCCGTCCTCGGCGTAGCCGACGGCTACTATAGCGCGGATCGTGTCGCCTTCGGGCAGGCCGAGCAGCTTAACTACCTCCGGGCTCGTGAAGCATCCGATGATGCAGGTCGCGAGGCCGAGGTCGGCTGCCTCCAGCACGAGGTATGCCGTCGCCATGCCGACGTCGCCCTCGGAGAAGCGCTTCGCGTCGTGGTAGTGCTCCATGACTACGGGCATAAGCTTCGGCTCTTCTATCTCGGAGACGACGATGAAGGCCGGAACTTTTTCGCTCCACGCGTTGAGCCCGATCTCCTGCGTCATCTTCGCAAGAGCCTCGCGCGTCTTCGGCTCCGTCACTATCGTGAAGCGCCAAGGCTGGCTGTTGCAGCCCGACGGCGCGAGCGCGGCGGTCTCGACGCAGCGTTCGAGCAGCTCTGGCTTTACCGGCTCTTCCTTAAAATTGCGGCAGCTCTGGCGGCGTTCCGCAAGTCCGCGAAAACTTTCCATCCCCGCGCTTTCTCCTTAGAATTCCAGCGTCTCGCCGGGCTTCATTATCACGATCTCGGTGCCCGGCGCGTTCTCGTGCGCCTGCATCGCGAACACCTTCGGGTCGGCCTTTATCGGCGGGAATGTGTCGTAGTGCATCGGCACGGCCTTGAGCGGACGGATGAACTCTACGGCGCGCGCGGCGTCCTCGTAGTCCATCGTGAAGTAGCCGCCTATCGGCAGGCAGGCGACGTCGATCTTCTCCGCTTCGAGCAGCTTCATCTCCATCGTGAGCCCAGTGTCGCCTGAGTGATATACCTTACGTCCGTCCACTTCTATGACGAAGCCGCAGGCGACGCCGCCGTAGCGAGGCTTTCCGTCCTCGATGATCGGGTCGCCGTGCCACGCCGGCGTAAGTTTCACGCGCCCGAATTCGAAGCGCGCGCGCCCGCCGATGTGCATTCCTTCGACCTTGATCCCCTGCGAGGCGAGCCAGCCGGCCGTCTCGTTGCACGAGAATACCGTCGCGCCGGTGCGCTTGGCTATCTCTATCGTGTCTCCGAGGTGGTCTCCGTGGCAGTGCGTGAGGAATATCGCGTTCACGTCGGTGAAGTCCGCGGCTTTCGCCGCCGCGAGCGGATTACCGGTGAGGAAGGGGTCGATGAGTCCCTTCAGCCCGGTCCCCTCGATGTAGAAGGCGCTGTGTCCCAAGTAACGAAGTTTCGGCATTTTTGATATTACCTCCATACCCTTGTATTTGTTTCGTGCTTTTCCTCAAAGCTATTATAAATTATACAGCGCCGCTCTCACAAGCGCGCGCTCGAAAGCGCGGCCGCATGTCCGGCGCGTATGAAAAAAGACGGCGCGCCGCGACGGCCGCCGTCTTTTCGTATTTTTATGGATTTCGCCGGAGGCCGCGCCTAGGCGAGAGGTTCGACGACTTTTATCGAAAGCTCTTCGAGCTGCTTCGGCTCGACCTCGGAGGGGGCCTCCGTCATCGGGCACTGGGCTTTCTGGTTTTTCGGGAAAGCCATCACGTCGCGTATCGACTTGCTGCCGGTCATGAGCATTACGAGGCGGTCGAGGCCGATGGCGAGCCCTCCGTGCGGAGGCGTGCCGTAGCTGAGGCCTTCAAGCAGGAAGCCGAAGCGCTCCTTCGCCGCCTCGGGCGTGAAGTTTAGCGCGCGGAAGGCGAGCTGCTGCATTTCGGGGTTGTGTATCCTTATCGAGCCGCCGCCGAGCTCAGTGCCGTTGAGCACGACGTCGTAGGCGCGCGAGCGGACTTTGCCGGGCTCGGTGAGCAGGTGCTCGACGTCCTCGTCCATCGGAGCGGTGAAGGGATGGTGGACGGCGGTGTAGCGTCCGCTCTCGTCGTCCCATTCGAAGAGCGGGAACTCCGTCACCCAGAGGAAGCGGAAGCCCGCCTCGACCATGCCGCGCGCGCGTCCGAGCTCGAGGCGTATCTGCCCGAGTATCTCGCAGGCTTTGCGCCAGCTTTCGTCGGCCATGATGAAGAGCGCGTCGCCGTTCTCTATTGCGGAGAGCTCGCGCAGCTTCGCAAGCTGCTCTTCGCTGAGGAATTTAACGAGCGGCCCTTTGAGCTCGCCCTCTTTGACGAGGAAGTTGGCCATGCCCTTGGCGCCGAGCGACTTCGCGCGGCCTTCGAGTTCAGAGAGCTCTTTGCGCGAGAGCGTCGCGCCGCCGGGCAGGCGGAGGCCCTTTATCGTGCCGCCGTTAGCGACGAGCTGCGCGAATGGGTTCTCGCCGTCACGGAAGACTTCTTCAAGGCTGACCATCTCCATCGGGATGCGCATGTCGGGCTTGTCGATGCCGTATTTGTTCATAGCCTCGTCCCACGTCATGCGCAGGAACGGCGTTTTGACTTCGACGCCGTTGATTTCTTTGAAGAGCCCAGCGAGGTAGTTCTCGACGAGCGTCATGATGTCCTCTTCGGTGATGAAGCTCATTTCGAGGTCGAGCTGCGTGAACTCGGGCTGGCGGTCGGCGCGCAGGTCCTCGTCGCGGAAGCACTTCGCTATCTGCATGTAGCGGTCGCAGCCGCCGACCATGAGAAGCTGCTTGAAGAGCTGCGGCGACTGCGGCAGCGCGTAGAAGCAGCCGGGGTTGACGCGGGAGGGCACGAGGTAGTCGCGCGCACCTTCCGGCGTGGACTTCGTGAGCATCGGCGTCTCTATCTCTATGAATCCGTTGTCGGCGAAGTAGTTGCGCGTGTAGCGCGTCACGTCGTGGCGGGTCTTGAGGTTTTTCTGCATCGAGTCGCGGCGGATGTCGAGGTAGCGGTATTTCATGCGCAGGTCCTCGTTGACCTCGTCCGCGTTGTCGAGCTCGAAAGGCGGCAGCTTCGACGGAGCGAGGACGATGAAGTCCTCGACCATCAGCTCGACCTCACCAGTCGCGAGCTCCGGGTTCTCAGTGCCTTCGGGACGCTTGCGCAGCGTGCCTTTGACGGCCAGCACGTACTCGCTGCGCAGAGCGCCCGCGCGCTCGTGAGCGTCGGCGTTGAGCTCGGGGTTGAAGACTATCTGCGTCACGCCGGTCTTGTCCCAGAGTTCGATGAAGATTATCCCGCCGAGGTCGCGGCGGCATCTGAGCCAGCCGTTGAGCACCGCTTTTTTGCCAGCGTCTTCGAGGCGCGGCGTTCCGCAGTACATGGTTCTGCGCCAAGAGGCGTCGAAATATCTTTCCATTTATATGATCCTCTCCGGTTAAAAATTATTGCTGTGCTTTGAGCTTGTTTATGAGCTGTTCTGTCGTCAGCTCTTCCTGCGTGCCGGCGCTCATATCCTTGACCGTGACGACGCCCTTTTCGAGCTCGCTCGCGCCGAGGATGCAGGCGTAGTTCGCCGTGTTGCCCGCGCTCTTCATCTGCCCCTTCATGCCGCGCCCCATATAGTCGAGGTCGGCCGAGATGCGGTGCATGCGCAGCTCGCGCGCGAGCGCCGCGGCCTCGATACGCGCCGACGGCTCGGCTGCTACGACGTAGGCTTTGGTCTCGGGCTTTCTGCCGAAAGAGCAGCCCTGCGCCTCCATCGTGATGATGACGCGCTCCAGCCCCGAGGCGAAGCCGACGCCCGGCACGTGCGGGCCGCCTATCGCCTCCGCGAGGTTGTCGTAGCGCCCGCCGCCGCATACGGCGTTCTGCGAGCCCAGGTCGCCGGACTGTATCTCGTAGGCGGTCTTAGTGTAGTAGTCTAGGCCGCGCACCAGACGCTTGTCGAGGACTACGGTCGCGCCTATCCTGTCCAGGCCGCGGCGGAGCTGTTCGAAGTGCTCTTTGCACTCGTCGCAGAGATATTCCATGACCGACGGAGCGCCCTCTGTGACCTCCTTGCATATCGGGCTCTTGCAGTCGAGTATGCGCAGCGGGTTCCTGTCGTAGCGGCTTTTACATGTGTCGCAGAGTTCGTCGTAGCGCGGGCGCAGGTATTCCTGAAGCGCTTTGCGGTAGACGGGACGGCACTTGGGACAGCCGACGGAGTTCAGGATGACCTGGAGGTTCGAGAGGCCGAGCCTGCGGTAGAGCTCCATCGAGAAGTCGATGACCTCGAGGTCTACGAAGGCGTCCTGCGCTCCGAGGGCCTCTATGTCCATCTGCACGAACTGACGGTAGCGTCCCTTCTGCGGGCGCTCGTAACGGAACATCGGGCCGATGCTCCAAAGCTTAGCGGGCTGCGCTCCCTTGCCCATCTCGTTCTCGAGGTACGAGCGGACCATCGAGGCGGTCAGCTCGGGGCGGAGCGTGATGCTGCGTCCGCCCTTGTCTGTGAAGGTGTACATTTCCTTCTCGACGACGTCCGTCGTCTCGCCGACGCCGCGGCAGAAAAGCTCCGTATGCTCGAAGATGGGGAGATAAACTTCTTTATATCCGTAATCGTCCGCGACTTCGCGGCACTTCTGCGTCACGTAGGCCCATTTCCACGATTCGCCGCCGAGTATGTCCCTCGTGCCGCGCGGAGCCTTGACTGCTTCCATCACAACCGCCTCCCTGCAATTTTGGACGGGCGGGATTTTTCCCCGCCGGAATATTTTTCAAAAAAACAGCGGCGCGCGCCGAAAAAGCCGCGCCGTTCAAATGATTATATTACTTTATAACCGCGCGAAAAAACAAGAGCGCGGCGGCAAAATTGTCGCCGCGCGCGTGGATTCCGCGCTTTCGCGTCCGCTCAGCGCTTGTCCGCGTCCGTCACCGCCCCGTCGCTCCAGTAGTATTTCGTCACGGGGTTCTTGCCGCCTCCGAGGGCCTTCGCCGACGCGCCGAACCACGCCGCGTCCGTAGCCGCCGGGTTGCCGCACCTCACGCGCAGCGGGCGCGGGCCGTTTACTCGGAATTCCTTTTTTTCGCCGGGCTTCATTATCCCCTGATAGAGCACTTTATCGCCCTCGCTTATGCGCATCCAGCTGTCGGCGCGCGCCGTGAGAGTCAACATCGGCATCTTAGCAGGCTGGGCCGGCCGCGCCGGAGCCGCAGGCTTCCGCTCCTGCGCTGGCGCATTCGCCGCCGCGGTCTGAGAAGGCTTCGGAGCCGGCTGTTCGCCGTCCATCCAGCTGAGGTCCACGGAGGCCGGGGCCGAGGCCTCGGGCGGCAGCGCCGCCGCGTCCGCCGAAACGTCTTCCGAGGCTGCGCGCTTTTCCTGCTGCTCGCGCACAATGGGCGCCGTGCCGCCCTCGAGCGGGCTTGTCGCAGACGTCGAAATCTCTCCGCGGTAGCGCAGCGTGACCCAGAAGGCCGCAGCGAGCGAGGCCGCGACGAGCAGATATATCCACATCCGCGGCGAGCGTTTGAACACGCCGGGCGTCACAGACATGTCCGGCTCCTCACGCGCTGCCTTGAAGTCCTCGAGCGTGACGTTGCCGCTTCTCGTCAGAGGGTCGTACTTCGTCCACATGTCAGGCGCGTTGAGGAACGCGCAGTACTGGCGCAGGAAGCTGCGGCAGTACGGGCCTTTCGGCAGAGCGCCGAGGTCTCCGTCTTCTATCGCGGAGATATATTTTTTTTGTATCTTGGTGGCCTCGGAGGCGTGCGCGAGCGTTATCCCCTGCGCCTCGCGCAGCTCTTTCAGTTTCGCTCCGAGCTCGTTAAGCTTGTCAGTCCCGTTGTCTCCGGCGGTTCCGCCGCCGTTCGTCTCAGCAGCCATCCGCATGCCTCCTTTATCCGTAGTATCGCCGCGCAAGACCCGGACATGAACCGTGAGCGCGGCAGTCTTTCGCATTGCTTTAAATGATAGCTTAAAAGGCGGAAAAATAGAACAAGTAATATGGCGCGCGCCGCCGCCGTGTTGCCGCGCCTCCGCCCGTTGTGCTAATATGCGCGGAGATTCGCCGGAATTTTTTCGCAGGGGGCTTGGAAATGAGATTTTTTATTTTTCTGTTCGCGGCCGTCTTCACCGCGTTTTCGTGGCTTCCCGCGCCGTGCGCTGCGGAGGAAGCGGCGCGCGGAGACGTAGGGCGCGCCGCGGTCGCAGGCGTTCTGCCGTTCCCGTCCGTCCTCTGCCTCTATCTCGGCTCTGCGGATAAAATCGCCGCGATCCCTCCAGCGTCGATGAGCGCGGCGCGCGAAGGGCTGCTCGGCGAGCTCTTCCCAAGCATACTGAAGGCCGATACATCGTTCGCCTCCGGCACAGGCGTCAATATCGAAGAGCTGATGACGCTGCGCCCGGACGTGGTGTTTTATCTCGAAGCAGACAAAACGACCGGACGCGCGCTGGAGAACGCCGGGCTGCGCGCCGTCGCCGTCTCTCCGTCGAAATGGGGCTACGACGTTCTGCGCACGTACGAGGAATGGCTGAAGCTGCTGGCGGGAATATTTCCAGAACGCGCCAAAAACGCGGAAAGGGCCGTCGTGTACGGAAGGCGGACGCTAGAGCTGACGAAGGCGCGCGCCGCGAAGATCCCGCCGGGCGAGAGGCGCAGGGTGCTTTACATCGTGCGCGCGGAAAACGGCAGGATAATCACCTCCGGCAAGAATTTCTTCGGGCAGTACTGGTGCGACTCCGTGGGCGCGGAAAACGCGGCGGAGGAGATAACGGCCGAGCGCTCGAACGCCGCCGTCACGATGGAACAGATATATAAATGGAACCCCGACGTGATACTGATAACGAACTTCACGAAGCTGACGCCGCGCGACGTTCTTTCGTCGCCGGAGTGGAAGCCCGTGAAGGCGGTCAAGCGCGGCGCGGTCTACAAGATGCCGCTCGCGCTGTACCGGACATATACGCCGGGGCCGGACGCGCCGCTGACTCTGCTGTGGACGGCGCGCGCGGTATATCCGGAGAGCTTCGGAGACATAGACCTCGCGAAGCAGGCCGTGAGGTATTACAAGGAAATTTTCGGCCTCGACGTGAGCGAGGAACGCGCGCGCGAAATTTTCTGCGCGCCGCTTGAAGGAGGCGCGGGCCGTTGAGCAGGCGCGCAGCGCTGATTTCGCTCTGCGCCGCCGCGCTCGTCTGCGCGCCGTTCGCGGCGCTTTGTTTCGGGCGTTTTCCGATTACGGCGGGCGACGCCGCCTCCGCGCTGTTCCCCGCGTTTTTCGGCGGCGGCGCGGAAAACGAGCTTGCCCGCGGCGTCGTTCTCAACATCCGCCTGCCGCGCGTACTGCTCGCGATGCTCGCGGGCGCGGGGCTCGCCGTCTCGGGCGCGGCCTTCCAGTCGCTTTTCTCAAATCCGCTCGCGACTCCGGACACCCTCGGCGTCGCTACCGGCGCTTCATTCGGTGCGGCACTCGGCATACTCGCGGGGCTTCCTCCCGCTCTCGTACAGATGTCGGCCTTCGCCGCCGGACTCGCCGCCGTCGCCGTCGTGCTCGCAGTCAGCCGCGTGCGCGGCTCATCTCCCGTCATAATGATGATACTCGCCGGAATGGTCGTGAGCGCGCTCTTCTCGGCGCTAGTCTCGCTAGTAAAATTCGCAGCCGACCCGCAGGACGTTCTGCCTGCCATAACATTCTGGCTCATGGGCAGCCTCGCCGGCGCTACGCGGGAAAGCCTCGCGCTAGGCGCTCCCGCGATAATCGCCGGCGCCGCGGCCGTATGGCTCGCGCGCTGGCGTCTCAACGCCGCGTCGCTCTCCGAGGACGAAGCCGAGGCGCTCGGCGTGAACCTTCGCCGCCTCCGCGTCGCAGTGATTGCCGGGGCCGCGCTGATAACCGGCTCCGTCGTCTCTATGTGCGGCCTCATCGGATGGGTCGGCCTGCTCGTGCCGCACGTTTCACGAATGCTCTTCGGCGCGGACAACCGCCGCGTCGTCCCCGCGAGCCTCGCGCTCGGCGCGCTCTTCATGCTCGCGATAGACACGGCGGCGCGCAGCGCCGCGGCCTCCGAGATTCCGGCCTCGATACTCACGTCGATAATCGGAGCTCCCTTCTTCATATTTTTGCTGCGGCGCAGCGGAGGCGTAAGGGGATGACGTTCGAGACGCGCGGCGGGGCCTTCCGCTACGGCGGCGGCGAATGGACGGTGCGCGGCGTGGACTTCCGCGTCGGGAGCGGCGAGATATTGTCGATACTCGGCGCGAACGGCGCTGGGAAGACGACCGTCATACGCTGCTCCGCCGGCCTGCTGCGCTGGAACGATGGCGCGACATATCTCGACGGCGCTGATATAAGGACGCTGGCGCCGAAAAAATTCCGCTCCGCCGTAGGCTACGTGCCGCAGGCGCGCCCATCGGCCTTCGTCTACACGGTAACTGAAATGGTTCTGCTCGGGCGGCTGCCGCGCATGGGAGCCTTCGCCTCACCGTCGGCGGAGGACGGGCGAAAAGCGCGCGAGGCGCTCGAGCTCGCGGGAATCTCACATCTGAAAGACCGCCTGTGCAGCCGCATAAGCGGAGGCGAATACCAGATGGTCGTCCTCGCGCGCGCCTTGGCCTCCGAGCCGTTGCTGCTGATCCTCGACGAGCCGGAGTCGAACCTAGACTTTAAGAATCAGGCCCGCCTGCTCGGCACGGTCGCGTCGCTCTGCCGCGAGCGGGGCATGAGCGCCGTCTTCAGCACGCACTACCCGGAGCACGCGCTCGAACTTTCGCAAAAGTCCCTGCTCGTCATGCCTGGCGGCGGAACGCTCTTCGGCGCGTCTGAAGAGATAGTGACGGAAGAAAACCTCCGCGCCGCCTTCGGCGTCCCCGTCGCGCTGCACCGCTTCGAAGCCTTCGGCCGCGAGCGCATCTGCGTTGCCGCGGAGTACGGCGGCTCGCGCGAATAAACGAAAACCGCGTCTCCTTGACGGTGGAGACGCGGCACTGCTAAAATACTCTCGGGTAGTTCAGCTACCGGAAATACTTAAGCGCCAACTCAAGTATTTTCAACAGCAGGCTAAACAGAGGGACGTATCGGAGTAGTGAGCTCGCGAAGTTACGTCCCTCTCGCCTTTTAAGATGCTTCCATCTTCTTCGGCGCTTCCGAGAGGTTTGTTCCATGTCAGGCGGCACGGCCTCACCTCCCGTCCGGGAGAAACTTCTTACTTCGAGTTCCCTTACCTCGAAAGTCCGTCAACTGAGCCGATTATACTATATGGATGTTATTTTATAAAAATATGCCGCGAAGATATGCTTTAGCCGCGTTCGCAAAAGTGCGCGGCCCTTGCGCGCACGCGGAGCTTTCGCTATTGCGTGCCGCCCGTTATCTTTATCCGGCCGTCGAGCTTCGGCTCGAATTTTCTGCCGAGCGCCTCGCCGCAGTAAAGGTCGAAAGCCTCTATCACGTTATATGGAGTTTCTTCCTTTTTAACGTAATCGAACTCGCGGCACATGAAGTCGGAGGCGGCGACGGAGTAGACTGCTCCGTCGTCGAACGGCTCCCATCCGCGCGCGCTTTCGACGGTCACGTTTCTGACGCGGTTTCCCGCGCACGTCACGCGGCGGTTCACGACCTCGGCGGGCTCGCCGGAAAGGTCTATCTCGAAGCGCAGCCCCGCGGCGTGGACGAATTCGCCGGAGTGCGTACGGCGTGCGTAGTCGTAACGCTCGCCGGGAGCAATTAGCGACGAAGCGGATATTTCAAGCTGTTCGCGTATCTGAGCGCCGGTCATGAGCAGGCGGCAGAGTTTGTCGCCGTATGGAATGAGGTCTAGCATGTCGGTGGACGAGAAAGGGCCGGGCGGCACGACGCGGCCGATGCGCAGCGAGCCGCCGTTGATGAAGCCTATCCTCGCTTGCGCCGCGTATCTGAAAGCCTCGGCCGCGAGGCTGCCGAACTCGTTTTCGCGCGTGCGCGCGGCGGTCCGCGTGCAGTCTACGGCGCGCATCAGCCCCATGACCGGGTTGCTGATTTTGAGCGCGGCGGCGATTTTGCGCTGCGCCTCGCGGCCGGCCGCCTCGACTTCGGGCACGCCGCGCGTCTCAGGCGTCACGGAAAGCAGCTTCCACGAAGATTTCTCCGGCACGATGCCGCCGCCGTCCACGGTCACGTCGAAGCGCCCAGCGCAACGCCCGTCGAGGCCGGCCTGCCCTATCAGCGTGGCGTTCGCGCCGCCGCACACGATTATCTTTTCTTCCACAGCGTCGTGCGTGTGCCCTCCTGCTATCACGTCTATGCCGCGCACATCCTCCGCGAGCTTTTCGTCGAGCGGCAGCCCGATGTGGTTGACGGCGACGACGGCGTCTACGCCCGCCGCGCGCAGCTCGCGGACGTGCTTTTCGGCGACGGCGGCGAGAGCGGCGTCTACCTCGAAGCCCTCCGGAAAACTCACTATCGATTTGAGATCGGGCGTGACGAGGCCGAAGAGCCCGAGCCTCACGCCGCCGCGCTCTATTACCGCGCTCTTCACGAACCATCGTCCGACGGCTTCTTCGTCCTCGAATGTCACGTTCGAGGCGAGCACGGGAAATTTCAGCTTCGGGCCGAGCTTCGCGAGGGTTTTCACGCCGCCGTCGAAATCGTGGTTGCCGAGCACGCCGGCGTCGAAGCCGAGCAGAGCGAGCGCGCCGTACTCCGCTTCGCCCTCCGTGACGATTCCTTTGAGGCCGAGCATTACGTCGCCCGCTTCGAGCAGGAACACCGGCGCGCCGGATTCCTCCGCGATTTTCGCGCGTTCCGCCTCGACCAGCGCGAGGGCGCGCGCAAGGCCGCCTGTGCGCGCGACAGTCGGGCGGCCGTCCGCGTCCGCCGAAACCTCGCGGTATGGCAGTATGTAGCTGTGCGGGTCGTTTACCATGAGTATATGGAAGCGCTTTTCAGCCGAAGCGGGGAGCGCGAGAAGCAGCGCGGCGAGCAGCGCCGCGGCCGTGCGTTTCGTCATAGTCTTCGCGTTCAATTTCGTCTCTTCCTTCCGTTAGGGGCTTTTTCGTCTATTGCCGTAAGCAAGCGCGCGCGAAGCTGCGCGTCCGCTTTCGCCGTTTTTTTATAAATCTACTGGCTTCACGTTCACCACCAGGCTGAAGTTCCCGGTGCAGCTTATCAGGTAACGTCTCGCGTTTTTCATATTCCATTCAATACTTCTGTCTTCGTTGTACAGAGCGTTTTCGTCAAGCGAGAAGCCCAAGCATTCGGGCACGTAGAAATGCACCCATCTGCCGCCTGTCTCGCGGCTGATTCCGCCGTATCTGGTCACTGGCTCCGGCTGGCCTTTTCCGTAAGGGCCGGGGAGGCGCGCCGGCCTGCTCTTCGGGCTCAGCCATACAGTGGCTTCTTTGAGCCTGCCGCTTTGTATCTGCGCTATGTCCTCGCCGGCCCGGACGATGAGGGAGGGGATATGTTCGCTCACGACCATGTATCCGCCGAGGAAAATCGGGAAGGCGATCGAGAGGGCCATTATTTGGATAGCCTTGACCGTAATCATCCCGCGGCACGCGGAAAATACGACGCACGCCGCGGACAGCAAAACCGCAGCAGCCACCGCCGAGACTATCGTTATGTACCAGAGGCGGTAGGCGCGTATAAGAGCCTCGGGCGACTGCGCGCCGCAGACGAGCAGCCGCATGAATACCGGGCTGATTGAAAGCCAAATCAGGCATATCCCGAAGAACATGCCGGCGAACGGAAGGAGCGAGACGAACGTCCGCCCCGCGAATTTTTTCGCCTCCGCCGCGGCTTCGGCGTCCCTGCGCCGCCGGGCCGCTTCACCGGCCGCGGCCTTTTCCGGGGCTTTGTAGGGGACGAAGGCGCCGAAGCCCGGTCCGACGCCGCCGAAAGAACCGCTTAAAGAATTGCTCTCGATAAAGGCGCGGTATTCACTGTGCAGGCGGAACGTGCCGCGGACCGCGAAAACCCCGCCGGCGGCCAGCAGCCAGCCGGATATCCGCCCGCCGCCCCCGACGAGCGCCATCGCCGCGTCCGCGCAGGCGCAGAGCAGTAGCGCGACGGCGCACAAGCGGCTTTTCGTCGCCAGTATCACCGACGCCAGAACGAAAGCCGGCACGGCGACGGCGACGGCGGCGTAATCGCGCGAGACGGCCCCGGCGCAGAGGGATACCGCAGCGCACGAATACGCGAAGGCCAAAGCCGCCGTGACATTGCTCCGGCATTGCTTGGATGCGTATTTTCTGTAAAAAATACTTTTTGTCGTCCGTTCCATCAGCCATTCTCCGATAAAGACGGCTTTCCGCCGCCATGATATTGTACCAGACATTATAACCGCGTCTGGCGGGCGCGGAAAATCCGGCGCGCTGTTGACCTGAGCGGGCTCCAAGTCTTATACTCGGCCTTATGTTTAGAACAGTCGCTATTCTTCTCGTGCTATATCCGCTCGCCCGTTTCGTCCTGCCGCTGCGCGCCTCGTGGCCCGTCAAGGCGGCATTGTCCGCGTTCATCGTCGCAGCCGCGTTCAAGCAGCAGTTCTTCACGCGCTTCGGCGGGCACTTCTTTTCGCCCGAGCTGCCGAAGCCGCTGATAGAGGGCTACACCGTCGTCTTCGCCGCTCTCGCCGCGCTCGTCCTGCTGACGCTATGCCGCGACCTGTGGCTTACCGCGCGCTGCGCCGCGCGCGCCGTCTCCGCCCTGCGCTCGGACTCCGGCAATTTTTACGGGATTTTCGACGGCTCCGGCCTTTCGCCGCGCGCCGCCGCAGCGATGCTCACGCTATCCGTCGCGGTCGGAGTCTACGGCGTTTACGAGGCGCAGCGCCAGCCGCGCGTCGTCGAGCGAGAGGCCGCGCTCGCGGGGCTTCCGCCAGAATTCGACGGCTGCCGCATAGTTCTGCTCAGCGACATGCATATCAGCGCGTCGCGCCGCGCGCCGTGGACGGAGGAGCTCGTCCGCCGCGTGGACGCTCTTTCGCCCGACCTGATACTGATAACGGGAGACTTCATCGACGGCGCCGTCAATGCGCGGCGCGCCGACGTCGAGCCGCTCGCCGGGCTGCGCGCGAAGGAGGGCGTCTTCGGCGTTTTCGGCAATCACGAGTATTATTTCGGATGGCGTGAATGGGGCGCGAAGTTCGAGGAATTTAGGATAAGGATGCTCGCCAACGAAAGCGCCGTTATCGAACGAGGCGGAGGCGCGCTAGTAGTCGCGGGGCTCGCGGACGAATACGCGCCGCGCGGCGGAGCCGAAGGGCCGGACGTTCGGAAGGCGCTCGCCGGGGCTCCCGAGGGCGCACCGGTCATACTGATGGACCACCGTCCGGGACGCGCGCTCGAGAACGCGCTGGCCGGCGCGGACTTGCAGCTTTCAGGACACACTCACGGCGGCATGGTCTGGGGGCTGGCGGAGGTCATCGCGAAGTACAACGGCGGCTATGTGAACGGCTGGTACGACGCCGGCGGCATGAAGCTCTTCGTCTCTCCCGGCACTGGGATATGGAACGGCTTCCTCGTGCGCATAGGCGTGCCAGCCGAGCTGACCGTGCTGACGCTGCGCCGCGCCGGCGAATGACATGGAAATAGTAAAAATCACGAAAAACAAAGAAAAGTATATACCGCTGCTGCTCATCGGCGACGAAGAGGAATCCATGATAGCGCGCTACCTCTCGCGCGGCGAGCTCTTCGTCATGGGCGAGGGCGATACTGTCATCTGCGCCGCCGTCGTAACGGACGAGGGCGGCGGCACAGCGGAGCTGAAAAATATCTCAGTTTATCCCGAATTTCAACGGCGCGGTTACGGGCGCGCGATGCTGGGATTTCTCGAAACGTGCTGCAAAGAACGCGGCTTCTCGGAGTTCGTCATGGGCACCGGCGAGACGCCGCAGACGCTCGGATTTTACGAAAGCTGCGGATATTCGGTTTACCGCCGCGAGCGGGACTTCTTCACGAAAAACTACAGCCGCCCGATAATCGATAACGGCGTACTTCTGCGCGACATGATATATTTAAAGAAAGCTCTGTAAAAAGCGAAAGGGGAGCGCGATTCATGGAAAAACGCGGACTTGAGCCGAAGGACTGTGAGCTTATCGAGACGGCGCGCGCTGCGATAGCGCCGTGCTACGACGGCGAGACCTTCCGCCACACAGTCGGATGTGCGCTGAGATGCGCCGGCGGGAAAATCTACCGCGGCGTCAACGTCTATTCGCTACACGGCTCATGCGCCGAGCCCGTCGCGATAGGCGCGGCGGTCATGGACGGCGCGCGCGGCTTCGACTGCATCGTCGCGGTACACGGCGGGGACGGCCGCATAATGCCGCCCTGCGGCAACTGCCGCCAGATACTTTCCGACTACATGCCCGGCTGCTGGGTCATCGTCGGCGGCGAGGACGGCCCTTTCAAGGTGCGCGCGAGAGACCTCATCCCGTTCGCCTACGAGGCCGAATATTAAGGCGCGGGCCGCTTATTCGTCGGGCGGATACTTCTTGCCTTTTCAATACCGCCGTTTAAGCTTCTCCGGCTCGCGCAGGGGATTTTCCGCGCAATAGACCGTGAGCCGGAAAACGCGGAGCGCGCAATAAGCTTCACGGAAGCCATTGCGCGCGCAGTCAGGCTCGTAAAGCTACGCCGGCCTCCGCTCCGCGAACTTTTCGACGCAGCTTATCACGATATTCCTCAAACGCTCTTCGATGCGCTTCCCTACGCCGGGAATCTCGCGCAGGCTCGCGGCGAGCGCTTCGCCTCTTTCTCCGCGATTGACCGTATCTTTGATATAGTATTGCCGTAGGCTAAAATTTACGCAAGAGGTGAAGCTTTTATGAAGATTCTCGTAATAGACGGACAGGGCGGAGGCATCGGGCGCCAGGTCGTGCAGGCGGTCAAGGCGGCCTTTCCCGACGCCGACATAACCGCTGTAGGGACGAACAGCACGGCGGCAGCCGCGATGCTGAAGGCCGGAGCCGACCGCGCCGCGACGGGCGAGAACTCCGTCAAGGTCTGCTGCCGCACGGCGGACGTGATAATCGGCCCCGTCGCCATCGTCATAGCCGACGCGCTGCTTGGCGAGATAACTCCCGCAATGGCGGCGGCAGTCGGGCAGAGTTCCGCGCCGCGCATCCTAATCCCGGTCAACTGCTGCGGCAACATCGTCGCCGGAGTCCCCGACCTCACAATAACGCGCATGGTCGCGAGCGTCGTCGAGGAATTGCGGAAGCTCGCGTAAAAGCTCGAAAAAAGCCGCCCGTTTATGGCGGCTTCGTTTTTTTACTCGGCTGGCATGGGCTCTATCAGATCTTTTCACGCCGCTTTTCAACTATACGCGAGATCCGTTTCTCCGTTTTTTCCGCCTCATTAGCCTTTTTGCGCTCTATGTTCGCCATCCAAGCGTCGAAGTGTTTGTCGTTCTCTGTCTGCCATGCACTTTCCTGAGCGGCCCACCTGCGCAGTTCGGCGCGGTAGAGCGCTTCGTTTGCAGGGTCGAGCTCTATCAGCCTTTTTAGGTCGCGTTGTGCGCGGTGCCGTTTGGTAAAATCAGTGACTGCGGCGCGCGCTCGCAGCAGCCGCACGTCGTCCGGCTTTTCATATTTGATGCAGACGGGCTCGTATGTAGCGTAATGCAAACAGCACCATACGTTGAGTCCGTCCTGGCGCATCCATAGCGAGCAGAAGGCTTCGAGCGCCGCGAGCCTCATGCAGAGCTTGTCGCGCTCAGGCATTTTGACCGACCAGCGGTAATTTTCCGCTTCGTTGATGATTTCAAGCGGCGTCTTGTCCTCGAAGTGAAATCCACGCACGCCATCTTCGGCAATCAGTTCGCGCACGTAGTCGAAGGAGAAGGCCGAGGGCAGCGCGGCGAGCAGCGGATACTTGTCCAGTACTTCGCCGCATGATACAGAGGGCAGTTCCTTGTCCAGAATCTCGCGGAGCGTCGGGAGCTGCGGCTTGAGCCGCGGCGCGTCCTCCATTTCGTCAAAAGGCCACGGAAAGCCGAGACGCGCGGCGAAGTCCGTCATCTGCCAGCAGTCGCCGTAAGGGAAGCTGTCGCCGTCGTAGGCTTTCCCCTCTTCCTCAAGTTCGTCCGGCGGGCATTCGTCCCAGTCGACGTAGTAGCGCGCTATCTCGCGTTCGCCGTGTATCGGAAACCAGCCGACCAGCGTTGAGGGATTGCCGCTTAGCCGCAGCTTCTCGTCTTCTGAGACAGGTCCGAAATAGTCCGGCATTGTGCTGAAATGATCTTCGTCGTGTCCGCCGTAGAAGTCGTAGCCCCAGAAGCCGCCGTCGTAGATGTAGAGCAGCATAACCGGATTTTCCGCCGCGTCCGACAACGCCTTCGCGAGCGGCGCGAAGCCGAGCTCGCCGCACGCTATGAGCGCCTGCGTCCCCTCATGAGAATGAGCGTAACGGCAGGCCGTGAGGTCGATGTTGAAAGCCGCACTGTGAGCCGCCGTCTCTACCGCCGCGCACGCGTCGTCTTCCTCGCATCCGGGAAAAAGCGCGAACTGTATAAAAACTCCCATAGAATCACCTTCGTCCGCCAAATTCAGACAGAAACGTGGATTTTACATGCCGTCTATGAAGAAGCGGCGCGCCGCACAGGCCCGCCGCCTCTGTAATTTCCGCCGCGCGGCTATGATTTACAGCCGTCCTATGAGCGCCGCGTAGAATTCCGCGGCTTTCGTTATCTTCGATATTTCGCAGTTTTCGTCGCGCATGTGGGCGAGCTTGTACTCGCCGGGGCCGAAGCCTATCGTCGGGATGCCCATGCCCACAGGCGTGACGGCGTTCGTACCGAAGTCCCAGAAGTCGTAGCGCGCGGGCGCTTCGCCGAAAGTATCAGCGTAAGCGGCGTCGGCGGCTTTTTTGAGCGGGGATTCCTCGTCGAGCTTCCACGCCGGGTGCAGCGGTTCGTAGACGAGCGGCGCGCCCTTCCAGCTCGTGCGGCGCAGCGTGCCTGTCTCCCACGACGCGCGCTTTCCTGCGACGAGCGAATCCATCTCGGCGCGCACTTTTTCTATCGTCTCGCCGAGCACGAGCCTGCGGTCGAGGTATATCTCGCACTCGCTCGGCACCGCGTTGAGCGAGGCCGTGACGCAGCTGATGTTCGACAGCACAATCGTGCCGTGCTGCCCGCCCTCGTGCGAGAGCTTTTCGTTGAGAGCCTCGACGCGCTCTATGATCTCAGCCATTTCGTAGACGGCGTTGATCCCCTTCTCGGGAGCGGAGCCGTGCGCCGACACGCCGTGCGTGATTACGCGCATCTGAGCCTTGCCCTTGTGGCCGAGCGTTATCACGTCGTCCGACGGCTCGCAGATCACGACGAAGTCGGGGCGCATGTTCAGCTCCTTATACATCATCTTGATGTTTTCGCCGTCGCAGTATTCCTCGCAGACGCTGCCGCTGACGCATACGCGCTTGCCGTCGAGCATGCCGCGTTCGCGCGCGAGCGCCGCGCCGTAGACCGACGCCGCGAGGCCGCCCTTCATGTCAACAGAGCCGCGTCCGTAGATCCGTCCGTCCTTTATCTCGGCTGCGAAAGGCGGCAGAATCCATTCGTCCGCGTCGTTTACCTCGACGTTGTCCATGTGCGAGTCGAAATGTATCAGCTTTTCGCCGTCCCCGATGAAGCCGACCGCGTTGCCCGTGCCGTCGATGAATGCTTCGTCGTAGCCGAGTTCGCGCATTTTAGCGAGCACCGCCTCGGCGACGCCGCCCTCCTCGTCCGAATAGCTGCGTATGCGCACGAGCTCGCGCGTGAATTCGACTGCGTCTCTTTCAAAGGTTTCCTCAAGCGCCATAAAGGGCCCTCCCGTCGTGAAGTTATGAAAAAGGACGCGCCGCGGCGGCGCGCCCCGTAAAATTCAAAATTTATCCGTGGATTACGCGGTCTTCGTCGAAGAAGTCCGTGAGCGCCTTCTTGATGTAGCCGTCGACGATTTCCTCCGCGTTCCTCTGAATCTCGCCGCGGTGTTCTTCCAGGTATTTCGCCGCCGCGTCCTTTTCCTCTTCGGGAATCGAAGCCACGTCTACAAGGCACTCTATGCACTTCGCGCTGAACTCCGGCAGCTCGATATGGGCGAGCGCAGCCTCTTTCTCTTGGCGGCGGTGGACGCTCGTCTCGAACACCTTATGCGTCCCTTTGCCTCCCGCGTTCATCTCGTCCGCGAAATGGCGCGCGTCCGTCTCGCTGTCGAATACGAGCACGGAGCCTACGCCGTCCTCCCCCTGACATACTACGGCCCAAACTTTTTCCTGCATGAAAAACACCTCCGAGATTTTGTTGTTTTGCTCGCCACTAGTATAAAACAAAACGCGCCGCATGAATATCTCGCGCGCGCAAATTACCCGCCTAGCGCGGGTGCGCGGCGCTGGATTTTTATTAAACGGCGGACGGTGAAAATGTCAGAATGAAAAACACCGTCATGCGGCGGAAACGCCGATATGAGGCAGATGTTATAAGGCCGGCCGCCGCAGCGGCGGCCGAGGGCTGACCAAGCTTTCTTTCACCAAGAGACGCGCGTGATTTTATATCGCGCGCGTCTCTTGTATCCGGTTTTGAGACTTATTTTTCAACAATAACGACACTCTGCAAAAAAAACTATACAAATAAAAAATAACGGCCAAACAAGTGTCCGGCGGCGCTCCCCTGCCGCGCAGCAGTTCCGTTATCTTATTTCGCTTACCACCTTCGGCGGCAGCGGGCCTTCGTTCAGCATTTTTTCGTAGAGGGCTTCGGTACGCGACTGGATGCGTTCCATCGAGATGCCGAGCTGCTGCGCGTACCAGACGGCGCCTCCGGCGCCGACGCCCTCCTTTATGAAGCCCTTCTCGTAGTCGGCGAGGCCGGGGAAGCGCGAATGCGTAAAGTCGAGCGGAGCCGCGTACCAGTCGGCGCCTATTTCCCTTGCGTAATCCTCGAGGCGGCTCGTCGGGTCTATATGGACGTACTTCGTCGTCGCTACGAGCAGCCTGCGGTCGAAGCCCATGTCGCGCAGCAGAGCCGCGACAGCCATCATCTGCGTGCCGCCCGCGAGGACGACCTCGACGCCGCGCGGCAGGGCCGAAGCGTACGCGGCGACCGCTATCTGCATCGGGTCGCCGAGCTCGGCGGCGGCCCGCAGCCCCATGCCCTTCATGCCGCCGGGCTTAAGGCCGAGGCGCTCCGAGGTCTCCTTCCATATCTTTTCCTTAAGCGCGAGGGGGTTCTCAGGCCCGGCGGACGACACTGTACCGACGAAGCCGAAAGCGCGCAGCAGAAGCAGAGCAGTCGTCGTGCCGCCGGGCACGGACTCGGCAAGCACGACGCGCTTCACGCCTTCGTCGAGCCCGCGCGCGAGCTCCGCGGCGCGTTCCGCGATCTCCTCATAATCGGGGACGGCGCTCTCGAAGCGCATGTCGCGTCCGACGCTCTCGCTTATCGTGACGTGCGGAGAAGCCGGGGCTATCGACGTGCCGGCGCGCACAGTCATCGCAGGGAAGCCTGCTTCGAGCAGAGCCGCGCGCGTGACGACGGCGGGCGACGGATGGCCGAACGGGTCGAACGGCAGGGTCGGCGCGACCTTCGGCCTGTCGTAGAAGAGCATGTCCGCGTCCGCCGGCGCCGTGTACGGGAGCGCCTTTACGTCCGTCCCGGCGGCTGAAAGCCCGGGAATGCGAGCGAGCGCGGTCTCGCTGATGAATAATAGAAACATTAGTGATTTCTCCCCCTTACGCAAGTTCGTTTTGAGTGTTACAATGCGCGATAGGTGTTCCCCCGGAAACCGGCGGAGTACCGTTTTATTTTATTGAACGCCGCGTATGCGTCGGTATGACGCGCTTACGAGGACAATTATATTACGGCGGCGTCGTCTGCGCACGGCAAGCGCAGACATTCAAAGGAGGAATATCCGTGGCTTCAAAGCTCGCCCCAACCAGAGGGAATCTCGTCAAGCTCACCAAGGACATGGCGATGGCGCAGTCGGGGCACGACCTCCTGGACCAGAAGCGCCAGGTGCTGATGATGGAGCTCGTCCGCTACATCGACTCCGCTAAGAAGATACAGGAGGATGTGGCGAAGATATTCCAGGACGCTTACGACGCTTTGCAGAAAGCGAACGTCTCTCTCGGCATCGACACCGTCGGCGACATTTCCGAATCTATCCCTATAACGACGGACATAACGGTGCGCCTGCACTCCATCATGGGAGTCGAGATACCGGACATCGACCCGCTGAACGGCGAGGCGATACCGAGCTACTCCTTCCACGGGTCGTCGGGCGCGATGGACGCGGCCTACGCAAAGTTCCGCCGCGTCATGGTGCTCCTGGCGCAGCTTGCGGAGATAGAGACGAGCGTCTACCGCCTCGCGGTGCAGATACGCAAAACGCACAGGCGGGTCAACGCGCTCGAGAAGGTCGTCATACCGAGGGACAAGGCCGAGATACGGTTCATAACCGACGTGCTGGAAGAGAGCGACCGCGAAGACTTTACGCGTATGAAGCTCGCTCAGAAGAAAGTTAAAGAATAACAGCCTTCACCCCAAAGGAGGGATTTTTGCAATGAGTACTCTTCAGGAAGTCCTGGCAGTCCTGCTGGGAGCAGAATCGGAAGCGAAACGCATAGTTGGCGACTCGAAGAACGAGGCCGAGTCTATGCTGCAGACGACGCAGGAAAAATTCGCGTCGGAGCGCACGGGCCGCATGGCCGCGGCTCGAGGACAGGCCAAGGACGTAATGGAGGCCGCCCTCAGCTCGGCGAAGACAGAAGCGGAGCAGATAGTGAACCTCGGCAAGGAGGAGCGCGAGCGTATGCAGAAACGCTTCGCCGAAAACGCCGACACGGTTATAGACTCCATCGTTTCTGAGATAGTGGAGGGCTACCTGTCTAAGAAAAGAGGCGGAATTTAGTGCCATTCTCAAACGGCTCGGCAACGGCCCTCGGCGTCAAGGCGCACGTGCTTCACAGCCAGCTTCTGAAACCCGACGAATACTGGGCGCTGCTGGGGCTGAAATCCACTACGGAGATCGCCTCGTTCCTGAAACAGACGGCGGGCTATAAGGACAAGTTCGAGACGCTCGTTCCTGCGAACGTGCACCGTATCGACCTTGAGAACGCGCTGCGCTCGTCGGTGCTCGCGGAGGCTGAATCGTTCCTTTTCTATCTGCTCGGCGTATGGCGCGAGTTCTTCCTCGACTGGCTCAACTGGCACGAGGCGGAGCAGCTCAAGAGCATATTCCGCTGGATACGCTCGAAGAGGCTCGACCGCGACGAGATGCGCCGCAGGCTCTACCGCGTGCCGTGCTCGAAGCTGCCCTATGAGGCGCTGCTCAACAGCCGCGATTATAAAGAAGCGCTGGACGCGCTGGCAGACACTCAGTACTACGCAGTGCTGCGCGAACCGGTGCGCCGCCTCCTGAACGGCGAAAAATCGCTCTTCTCGCTCGAATTCGCCATCGACAACCTCGTCGAGACGAAGCTCTACGGCGACATCAACAAGCTGCCGTCACAGGAACGCAAGATACTCGAGCCTCTCTTCGGCGAACGTCTCGACCTTCTCAACCTGTATTATTTCCATAGATGTATATGCTATTACAACATGACGATAGAAGAGACGATAAGCCGTATGCTGCCGGTCAAGCACAAAGTGAAGCCGAGCCACCTCAGGATACTTGCGAAGGGCGCGACGCAGGAGGAGCGCATAGAGACGATGGCGGAATATTTCCCCGCCTACGCGAAAATATTCTCAGACGCGATGAACGAGGACGACAAGGAGCTCGCGCTGGATATGTCGATAGACAGGTACATCTACCTCAAAGCCTACTCCGTGCTGAAAAACGGCGTCCCAGGCTTCCACACATCCATCGCGTACTTTATGCTCAAGGCGTACGAAGTCGCGGACATCATCCGCGTCGTCGAGGACGTGCGCTACAACTACGACCGCAACGTCGCTATAAAATATCTAATCAGGCCCATATTCAACGGGGGTGAACGCACATGGCAGTAATGAAAATGGTCGCGCTGACCATGATAGGGCCTCAGTCGGAAATGGAACCCGTCGCCCGCCAGATGGTGCTGACCGGCGGATTTCAGCCGCTTCCGCTCGACCTGCTCATCAACGACAGGTCTCTGCGGTCGAGGCTGACTACCGAGACGGAAAATCCCTACGACGTACTTCTGACGAAAATCTCCGCGATATGGAAAGTCGCGGGAGAGGCCGTGCCGGACCCTCAGCCCGTGACTATCAAGAAGGACTTTACTCTTTCAAAGGCGCGGATGCTCGTCGACCAGACGTCGAAGAGGCTGCAGGTATGGGATCAGCGCCGGAGCGCGCTTGTGGACGAAGAAGAACTCCTTCAGGCCGCGAAACTGTTCGTCGAGGCGCTGGCTCAGACGCGGTTCGGACCGATGGACCTCGCGGACGGCAAGTTCGCGAAGGCGTTCTTCGGGTGCCTCTCGAACGACAACTTCCAGAGGCTTATTGAAAGCACGGAGGAGTCTCCTATAGTCGTCAACGGACTGACTGTCTCCAAGGGCAACACGTGGGCGCTTATAATAACCGCGCCCGACTATGCGGAGTCGACGAAGAAGCTGCTCGACGCGGTTTACTTCAAGGAATTCTCGCTGAAGGAGATTGCGTCGCAGATAGAAGGAGACAATCCGCTCGAACTGCTCGAAAAGCGCATTTTCAACCATCAGCGCGCGATACGCGGACTTGCGAAAGCGGCGAAAGAGATGCTGCGCGAGCACCGCGAGGAATACGAGCTGCTTTTCTCCGAGCTCTACACGATGCAGCGCGTCTACGACGTCTGCAAGGGCCACGGCGAGGTCAGCGGCATGTTCGTGCTCTCCGGCTGGATTCCGGCCGACACCTACGCCGCGATAAGCGAAACGGTCGCGGCCGAAGCTCCTGGCACGACGCTCATCGTCGAGGACATGCGCGACATATCCTCGCTCGGCCTGCGCATACCCATAAAGCTCAAGAACAACCCGATAGTACGCTCCTTCCAGGACATCGTCGCGCTCTACAGCCTGCCGTCATACGGAGAGATGGACCCGTCGCCGTTCGTGGCGCTCTCGTTCGTTCTCTTCTTCGGCTTCATGTTCGGAGACGTCGGCCACGGACTGCTGATATACCTCGGCTCGTCGCTGCTCGTGAAACGCGGCATAATGCGCAGCTCGCTCGGGCGCGTCATGAAAATGGCGTCGATCGCCTCGGTCGTATTCGGCTTCCTTTACGGCAGCATATTCGGCATAGAGGACGTGCTGCCGGCGCTGTGGCTCAGCCCGATGCACGACATCAACAGGCTCATAGCGATAGCGATATGCGTCGGCGTGCTGATGATAAGCCTCGGCCTCGTGCTGAACATGGTGAAGCAGTACCGCGCGCGCGACTTCGGACGGCTTCTCTTCGACGGACAGGGAATGGCCGGGCTTCTGCTCTACTGGACGCTCTGCGCGCTCGCCATGATCTACATAACCGGCGTGCGTATCTCTGACACGATAGCGAACGTCATGTGGGGAGGCGTCATAGTCATGCTCTTCCTCATGGTGTTCCGCGACGTGCTCGCGCGCTACCTGCTCCATCAGAAGGGGGACGGAGAGTCGCCCGTGCTCAACATGTTCGAGATAGTCCACAGCCTGCTCTCGTTCCTCTCGAATACCGCCTCGTTCGTGCGTCTTGCGGCGTTCGCGCTGAACCACGTCGGGCTGTCGCTGGCGGTCATAATGCTCTCCGACATGGTGCACACGCTTCCAGGAGGCATCGTGATGAAGGGCATCGTGCTCGTGATAGGCAACCTGGTCATAGTAGGGCTCGAAGGGCTGATAGTCTTCATACAGACGCTTCGCCTCGAATACTACGAGTTCTTCAGCAAGTTCTACAAGGGGGGCGGCAGCGCCTTCAAACCGGTCGGATGGCGCAGGGAACGCGGAAAATACCAGAAAGCGGGCGCCGAAGAAATATAGGCCCGGCAAAATCGCAACACCCGCGCGGATTTCATCCGCTGCGGCTTAACTTATAGAGAAAAAAGAAAAATTTAAAAAGGAGATGCGTTTCTATGTTTGGACTTATGTTAAGCGGAGGCACTGTGGCGGCTCTTGTGATTGCGGGGCTCGTCCTCAGGAACAGGCAGATTGAGAACGGAAAGAAGATATACTCCGCCGCGCTCGCGGTATCGTCTATACTCGTGCTGAGCGGCGCGCTTATCGCGCTCTTCTCCGGCACGTCAGTCGCGGCGGAAGAAGCCGTCGCCGTCGCAAAAGAGATATCCGTCGGAGCCGGCCTCGGCTTCATCGGAGCGGCCGCAGCCACGGCCATCGCCTGCGTCGGCGCAGGCATTGCGGTGGCCAACGTCGGCTCCGCCGCGATGGGCCTCGTCGGAGAGAAGCCCGAGATGCTCGGCACCACGCTCATTTACCTCGGGCTCGCCGAAGGTATCGCCATTTACGGCGTCATCGTCTCGCTGCTGATAATCCAGAAGCTGTAAGCTCGGGAGACTCAGGCAGATGAAAGCGTACCTTGTGAGCGACAATCACGACTCCCTTGTAGGCATGCGCCTCGCCGGGATCGAAGGGACGCTTGTACACACGCCAGAGGAAACGCACGACGCCGTCAGGGAGGCGCTTAAGATACGCGACCTCGCGATACTCGCGATAACGGAGAAGGCCGCCGAAATGGCGGAGGACGCCGTGAAGCAGCTCCGCGAGCGCGGCGAGCTCCCGCTCGTCGTGGAGATACCGGACAGGTTCGGCACGAAGCGCGGTCCGGACTTCCTCACGAAATACGTGCAGGAGGCCATCGGCGTCAAGATGTAGCCCGCGGGCCGCGCTCATACTTTGGTTTTCCGGCGGGGCCGCTCCTCGCTCGCGCGGGGGGCTTCGCTCCTCTTTCGGGCCGGACCGACACAAGAGGTGAATAATGATGAACGAAGTATCTACCGAAAAAGTCAATAATCTTAGAGACATAATACTCAACCGGGCCGGCGACGAGCGGAAAAGCAATCTGGCCCGGGGGCACAAGGACGCGGAGGCGTGGCTCGCGCGCGAGAATGAGAAACTCCAGCACGAGGTGGACCTCGTGCTCCAGGACGCGCGCAAGCGCGCCGAGGACATACGCCGCCGTCAGATACTCTCCGCGGAGAGGGACAAGTCCACGGAGACCCTGCGCCTTCAGAACAGGATACTCTCCGAGGCTATGGGCCGCCTTCAGGACAAGCTCGTGCATCTTAGGGAGAGAGAAGACTACGCGGACATACTCGCCGGGATGTGCATAGAGGCCGCAGAGATGCTCGGCGTCAAGACGCCGCTCAAGCTTCGCCTTGCGTCGATCGACGCATCTCTCGCGCCCAAGGTCATAGAAAAGACGCGGGCCTTCAACTCCGACATAGTGATGACCGCCGACGCCGACCCCGCGCCGATACTCGGCGGCTGCTGGGTCGTCACGGCGGACGGCCACAAGCAGGTGGACATGGACTGGCAGAGCGTCACGCAGGAGCACGCGGACACGCTCGCCGAGCGCCTGCTGCCGCTGCTCTAGCCTTAGGAGGGATGGCATTTGGAACCGAAAAATAACGCCAAGCCCGTCCACAAGGGCACGGTAGAATTTGTAAACGGCCCTGTCATCAAGGCCGCCGGTATGCGCGACTTCGGAATGCGCGAGGTCGTCCACGTCGGCCCTAAAAAGCTGATGGGCGAGATAATCAAAATGGACGGCGACAACGCCACCATACAGGTCTACGAGGACACCGACGGGCTGAAGATTTACGAGGACGTGGCCGGAACCGGAGAGCCGCTCTCGATAGAGCTCGGGCCAGGCCTCATAGGCAGCTTCTTCGACGGCATAGGCCGCCCGCTCGACGCTCTGCTCGAGCACGAAGGGATGTATATCTCCCCCGGCACGACCGTCAACATGATAAACCGCGACAGGGTGTGGGACATCACCCCAGTCGCCAAGGTCGGCGACATGGTCTCCGGAGGCATGGTGCTCGCCACGATTCAGGAGACGCCGCTGCTCGTACACAAGATAATGGTGCCGCCGAACCTCGAGGGCGAGGTCATGTGGATAACGCCGTCGGGCAAGCACAGCGCCGGAAGCGACGCCGCGAAGATAAAAGACGCATTCGGGCGTGAAATTACGATACCGATAATACAGCGCTGGCCGGTCCGCACGCCGCGCCCGTACCGCGAACGTCTGCTGCCGAACGAGCCTTTCGTAACGGGGCAGCGCGTCATAGACGGCCTCTTCCCGCTCGCCAAGGGAGGTACGGCCTGCATACCTGGCGGCTTCGGCACGGGAAAGACCGTCACGCAGCACCAGCTCGCCAAGTGGGGCGATGCACAGGTCGTCATATATATCGGATGCGGCGAACGCGGCAACGAGATGACGGACGTTCTCGAGCAGTTCCCGGTGCTCGAAGACCCGCGCTCAGGGCGCCCGCTGATGGAGCGCACGATACTGATAGCCAACACCTCTAACATGCCGGTCGCTGCTCGCGAAGCCTCCATATACACGGGCATCACCATAGCGGAATATTTCCGCGACATGGGCTACGACGTCGCGATAATGGCGGACTCGACGTCACGCTGGGCGGAGGCTCTGCGCGAGCTCTCGGGACGCCTTGAGGAAATCCCGGCGGAAGAGGGCTTCCCGGCCTACCTGCCGAGCCGCCTCGCCGAGTTCTACGAACGCGCCGGCCGCGTCGTCACTATAGGCGGAGAGAACGGCAGCGTCAGCATCATCGGCGCGGTATCGCCTCCCGGCGGCGACTTCACAGAGCCTGTAACGCGCCACACGAAGCGATTCATCCGCTGCTTCTGGGGACTCGACAAGAATCTCGCCAACGCGCGCCACTACCCCGCCATCTCGTGGACGGACTCCTACAGCGAGTACGCCTCCGAGGTCGACGGATGGTTCTGCGCCAACGTAGACCCGCGGTGGGGCGAGGTGCGCGACGAGGTAAGGAACATCCTTGCGGAGGACAACAAGATACAGCAGGTCATCAAGCTCGTCGGAGAGGACGTTCTTCCCGACGACCAGAGGCTCGTAGCCTTCACGGCGTTCCTCATAAAGAACGGCTACCTGCAGCAGAACTCTTTTACCGCGGACTCCTACTCGCCGCCGATAAAGGGCTTCGAGATACTCTCGGTCATTCTCGACTTCTACCACAAGGCGCTCGACCTCGTCCGTAAGGACATACCCATCTCCCTCATCAGGGAAGACGAGTCGGTCGACGCGATAACGCACCTGAGAGAGCTTCCGCCAGAAGATACGGACGGCTTCGAGAGAGTGCGCAAGCGCATCAACGAGCACCTCGACCGCGTGGCGGCGGAGCGCACGAAAAAGCTGAGGAGTGAATAACCATGCCGCAGGCTGAATATATAGGCGTAAAAGACATAGAAGGGCCGTTCATACTCGTCGAAAACGTGACGGGCGTCGGCTACGGCGAGCTCGTTGACATACGCGACGAAAACGGCAAAGTCCGCCACGGGCAGGTCAAATCCCTCAGCGAAAAGGCGACGCTCGTGCAGGTGTTCACCGGCACTGGAGACCTCGTCCCGAACTCGACGAAGGTGCGCTTTCTCGGCAAGCCGCTCGAGGTCCACCTCTCGAAATACATGCTCGGGCGCACATTCAACGGACTCGGCGAGCCACGCGACGGCTGCGGCGAGATATACGGCGGCAAGCGCGTCAACATCAACGGGCTGCCGCTCAACCCGATGGCGCGCCAGTACCCGAGAGACTTCATACACACCGGCATCTCCGCGATAGACACGCTGATGACGCTGATACGCGGACAGAAGCTGCCGATATTCTCCGGCAACGGTCTGCCGCACAACCAGCTCGCCGTGCAGATAGCGACTCAGGCGAAAGTCGTCGGCTCCGACGAGTTCGCCGTCGTCTTCGCTGGAATCGGCGTCAAGCACGACGACGCGGCATACTTCACGCAGGAGCTCTCGTCGCGCGGTCACTCGAACAACATTGTGACATTCCTCAACCTTGCCGACGATCCGGTCATCGAACGTATAGCGACGCCGCGAATGGCGCTCTCGACCGCGGAATACCTCGCCTACGAGCTCGGAATGCACGTCCTCGTCATAATGACGGACATGACGAGCTACTGCGAAGCGCTGCGCGAACTCGGCGTTGCCGCGGGCGAAGTTCCGAGCCGCAAAGGCTATCCGGCCTACCTCTACAGCGACCTGGCGTCGCTCTACGAACGAGCCGGCGTCGTGCGCGGCAGGAGCGGCAGCGTCACGCAGATACCGATACTAACGATGCCGAACGACGACATCACGCACCCGATTCCCGACCTTACGGGCTTCATCACCGAAGGGCAGATAGTCCTCTCGCGCGACCTCGACGCGAAAAACATCTATCCTCCGATAGACATACTGACGAGCCTCTCACGACTGATGAAGGACGGCATAGGCAAGGGCTACACGCGCGAGGACCATCCGAGCGTATCGAGCCAGCTCTTCGCATCGTACAGCCGAGTGCAGGAGGTCCGCTCGCTCGCCTCCGTCGTCGGCGAAGACGAACTCTCGAAGACCGACAAGTCGTTTCTGGCGTTCGGTAAGATTTTTGAGGATCGCTTCCTGAAACAGGGCAAAGAGGACGACCGCGAAATCGGCTACTCGCTCGACATGGCCTGGGACATACTGGGCACTCTGCCGACTTCGGAACTCACGCGCGTCAGCCTCACCGAAATCAAGGAACACATCAAGAAAAAGGACGAGGAATAGCCGCCTCGCAAAAATTACGGAATCGACAAAAAGCCCGCTTCGTGCGGGCTTTTTTGCCGCGCGCGCGAAAACGCGGTACAAACGCCGGCCGCCCTCTGTGCTATAATTTCTAACCGAACACACAAAAATAAGACGGAGGACAGGCCAATGATAAACAAAATAGCTCTAGCCGGGTGCGGCAACGTCGGGACGGCTCTTCTCGAAATTCTCCACGATAAAAAAGACGAACTGAAAGAAAAATACGGCTTCGAATACGAGGTCGTCCTCGTCAGCGACCTCATGAAAGGCGTCGTGATGGACGCGGAGGGCATAGACCTCGGCGCTCTGCTCGCTTCGATAGACGAGACGCACACATTTGAAAAGCTTCCGCGCGCGGAGGGAACGTTTGAAGAACTTCTCGTGCGCTCCGGCGCGACAGTGCTCGCAGAATGCACGCCGACGAACCTCAAAACAGGAGAGCCAGGCCTCTCGCACCTGCGCGCGGCGCTCTCGCGCGGAATCAGCGTAACGACCACAAACAAAGGGCCGATAGCGGTCGCCTTCGACGAGCTGACGGCGCTCGCGGAAAAGAACGGAGCGAAGCTCTCCTACGAGGGCGTAGTAATGAGCGGAACGCCGCTCATCGACATGATGAAAAACGGAATAGCCGGCTGTTCCGTCCTCAAGCTCGAGGGCATCCTGAACGGCACGACGAACTTCATGCTCACGAAAATGGCCGAAGGCGCGGAATACGGCGCGGCGCTCGCCGAGGCGCAGTCGCTCGGCTACGCCGAGGCCGACCCGACCGGCGACGTAGAAGGATGGGACGCGGCCGTAAAAGTATCGATACTTGCGAAGATACTCTTCGGCGCTGACATCCCCGTCGATAAGGTCGAACGCACGGGAATAACGAAAATCACGCCTGCGCAGATAGAAGAGGCGAAGAAGAACGGACGCGCCGTCAAGCTGCTCGCGGGCCTCGCGAACGAAAAAGGCGGCCTGCGCGCTTATGTTGCGCCAGTCGAAGTGGAGGCTTCGCACCCGCTCGCCTCGATAAACGGCGCGGCCAACGCGATAACCGTCTCCACAGACAACCTCGGCGACGTAACGCTCATAGGCCCCGGCGCGGGCCGCAGGGAGACGGGGCAGGCCCTGCTCGGCGACATGATACGCATGAGCCGCTGACGCGCCGTCCAAAAGAATATTATAAAAAACGAGCCGCGCGGGAGTTTCCTGCGCGGCTCGTTTTCTGTCATTCGGCTGTTTCTTTATACCGCCTACTTCTTTCTTCTCATCGCCGCGAGCGGCGCGAGAGCAAGCAGCGCCATCGCGCCGAAGCCGGCGCTGCATCCGCCGCCTCCGCCGCCGCCATTATGCGGCGTGTCAGGCGTTGGGTCGTCGGGGACAGGCTCCGGGGCGGGCGTTCCAGCTTCGGACACCGTCACGGTGCAGCTTTCCTCGTAGCTGTATCCGTCGGTGGTGACGGCGGCCGCCGTTATCGTCGCGCTTCCCGCCGCGTGCGCAGCGACCGCGCAGCTTACGCCCTCACTGCTCGTAACCGTAGCGACGGCCTCGTTATCGCTGCTCCACGTCACGGAGGCTATTTTGTCAGCCGTTCCCTCAGGAAGCAAAGAGGCCGTCAGAGTACCTTCCTTGCCGGCCTCGAGCGTCAACGCCGCGGGCGATAAACTCAGCCCCTCCGAGCTGCGGTCGGAGACCGTCACGCGCGCCGTCAGCGTCAGCGTAGACGGCGCGCTGGTATCTATCGTCATGTCCTCATAATTCATAGCGTAAAGCTCCGCCGTCACGGTCAGCGTCGCCGTGCCGAGCGAGTTCCCCGTCAGCGATATCGTGCCGTCGGAGTTGTACGTCGTGGTCGCGATTCCTTCTGGTTCGACGGTAACGCCGGTTATTTTCGCGTGCTCAGCGAAGTTTGCGGACGCGGCTGGAAGTGTCTGGATTTTCATCGTAGATGTCGCGCCGTTCTTCAGCGTGAGCTCGGATGATTCAAAGGCGAGAGTCGCGACGGCCTTCTCGGTTATCTCGGAGGACGGCTTAGACTCTGGTACACTAACGCCACCGTTATTCACGCCAATCCCACTTTCCGCCGTTTCTTCCGCCCACGTCGAATTTTCTACTGAAGCCGTATTCTCTACGCATATTCCTACGACACCACCCGAAGCTTTCGCCTCGCTTACGGAATCATTTGTAATCGTTCCAGAATTAACACAGCCAGAAATCGCGCTTTCGCAGCCGCCAACAATGCCGCCCGCGTAAAGAGAGTCTCCGTCAACCTTACCTATTGTGACACTCCCGCTGTTCACGCAGTTCGTAAGCTTTGCTTGAACTAATTTGGTACTATAGTCGTTGTATCCAACAACGCCGCCTACATATACGTCGGCCTCATTAGCTTCAACCGCGTCGGTAAACGAAACGCTACCGATGTTTGACGAGGAGGTAACTGCCGTGTTCTTAAGATAGCCGCCGATGCCGCCCGCGTACATTGTTTTTCCAGTGCCGGATACCGCCACCGTCCCGTAATTCACACAACCGTCAATCGTGCCCGCTTTTGTCCCGGCGCCATAACCCGATATGCCGCCCGCAGATGTAACGCCTTCACTCGCAGATGATACGTTAGTACTTACATTTTCTGCCACCACAGAAGCTTCGGCTGCGTTGATACAGGCTGTTATCGTCGATTTTTCAGACCTGCCGGCTATACCGCCTGCATAATTGATGTCCGCACCTTTTGCGTGGACTATGCCGCTGTTCGTACAGCCTGAAACAACCCCTAACGAGATTTCTCCAACAATTCCGCCGACAATGTTATTTTCTGGCTCTCTATTCGCTTTATTTAAATCGAATTGATTATTGCTTACAATAGTTCCGCTGTTCGAGCAGTTCTTTATTTCACCTTCATCACTGGAACAGTGGGCAGCTATTCCTCCCACAAACAGAGAAAGCTCACTGCTGCGCGACTCAGAAAAGTCAATGGCTATGCTGATATCGCCAGTATTTGAGCTGTTATATATCCTGCCGTTCAGTAAAGACGTTATACCGCCGACATAGACTGAATATGTCTTGCTTATAAAGCTTTTTGATGTTACCAGCGATATATCGCCGTCTACCGTGAGGTTCTGCACAACGCCGTCGGTCGAGACATTATAAAAAAAACCTAGACGCAGGCTAACAAACGAGGATGCACCATCATCATCACCGTTCGTTATTACATATCCGCTGACAGTATGGCCGCATCCGTCAAAGACACCGTTAAAGGCATTTAACGAAGTTCCTATCGGCGTCCATTCCGTCGGCTCGCCATTTTCTGAGAGGTCTATGTCCTGCGTGAGCTGCGCGTTGATAGCATTATTACCGCTGTTGACTTGCTGCGCAAACCAGAGCAGTTCAGAGGCGTTCGTTATCTGGTAATAGTCGCCGCTCATCGAAGGCTGAGCAGGTTCGAGCGCGTTCGCCGCGGGAGTAAGGAGCGCGGCGGTGAAGAGACAAGCTAGGAGAAGTCCGAAGACACTACGAGTGAGTGAGTGAGTGAGTGAGTGAGTGAGTGAGTGAGTGAGTGAGTGAGGAAACCCTACTATAAAACACGACACAAGATAAATCAGATTTCATTTTTAGTCAATCCTTTCTTACACTATTGCCGCACCGACGCCGTTTTCCGCTAAGTACGTGATATTCTCCTCTGTTTTGAGCATACCTTCTTCTCTGTTGATTTTAGTTTCCAGCTTACTATTGATATATACAATAAACAAATTAGTTTGTAAAGGAAGTTTTCTTGAGCTTACTCTAATCTTTGTGCACCGGACAAATTCGCGTGCTTTACACGTCATTTTATCCGTCCTTCCGCGCATGGTAAGGCGAGGAAGCCGTCAAGCTTAGTCGCTGCGTCCGGCGGCTTCCTCATCTCCGCGTAGTTTGCCTCGCTCCTCCGCGCACAGGAATTTACTGTTTTCCACGCAGCCTCGCCGCGAGCGGCGCGAGAGCAAGCAGCGCCATCGCGCCGAAGCCGGCGCTGCATCCGCCTCCGCCGCCGTGACGCGGCGCCTCGGGGGCGGGGGCGGGCTCGTCCGGTACGGACGGGAGCGGGACGTCGGGCCACATCGGGGGCGGCGTTTCTCCCGGTTCGCCGGGGCCGGAAGGTATTACTATGCCGCCGGGCTGTTCGCCCTCGGGTTCTTCGGGCAGCGGCGGTTCTTCGCTTCCTGCCTCGCGTACCCAGACGAGCGCGGTGACGAGAGAGCGCGACGGCGACGATCTATTGACCGCTCCGTCCGCGCCGCTTCTGTAGGTTTCGGCGTAGGCCGCGAGCAGAGATACTCCAGGAGCTTTCGCGGTTACTTTTATAACATTTCCGCTGATTTCAGCAGCGGCGTGCTCCGGCGGCTCGACGTAAGCCTCGCGCAGAGCGTAGTAGCGCGCTGGCTCGGACGGCGTGCCCGGATGCGCGTGGAGCGATACGCCGGCTTCGGCCTCCTCGCCTTCTTCTACGCCGACTATCACGGGCGTGAGGCTCGGGAATGCCGTCGCCACGAAGCCGCTTATTTCATCCCGCGTCAGCGACTGTGCGTTCGCGACGTTCCTGTCGCCGTAGCCTACCGGCGTGGTTCCTTCGGAGAAGGCCACGTCGTGTATGTCGGCGTTGGGGTATTTGTAGCCGGTTATGCCGCCCGCGACGAATCGTCCGGCGGAGACCGCGCCGCTGTTGACTGAGGAGCGCAGCTCGGTGCCGTATATTTCTCCGGCGAGTCCGCCGACTCTTGCGCTCGAGGACGCGTCGCCCGAGACGGCCCCGACGTTGGTGCAGTTGTATATGACGTTGGATGATGAGAAGCCGCCGCTGCTCCACCCTGCGATTCCTCCGGCGTAGGCGTAATAGGCCGCGCCAGAGGCGGAGACGCTTCCGGTGTTGTAGCAGTTCGCCGCCGCAGAGCCGGAGTAAAGCTGAGCGGCTATGCCGCCCGCCGTTATGTCGCTGTCGCGCCCAGTTCCGCCGACTGCCGCGACGTTTACCGCGTCGCGCAGCACCGCGCCCGAAGCGTAGGCCGTCACGCCGCCTGCCAGGCTGTAGGATATTATCTCGCCCTGGTTCCTGACGCATGAGACGGAGCCGTTTTCGACGCTTCCGGCTATGCCTCCGGCGTAGGCGCGGAATTCGCCTGCGTCCGCCGTCTCTATTCTGCCGCTGTTGTCGGAGAACAGTATGCTTCCGCCGCTCTGCGCTCCGGCGAGGCCGCCCGCGACGGCGTAGTCGGCCGACGCTTCGGTAGTGACGTTTCCTTCGTTGACGCAGTATATTATGTGTCCCTCTGAGTATCCGGCAAGACCTCCGGCGTAGGCGTAGGAGTCGCGCCCGGCGCCCTCGCCCGCAAGCTTCGTTTCAACGGCTCCGAGGCATCTGTAGAGGACGGCGCCTTGCCCCAGGCGCGCCGTTATAGCTCCGGCGGCCGAGACCTCCGCGGCCGGGGCGCACTCTATTTCGCCGCGGACGGTGAGGTTCGCTATCTGCGCGCCTTCCCCCTCGACGTTCAGAAAGAGGCCGGCGCAGCTCGCGGCTTTGCCCGCGGCCTCGCCATCGCGCATTTCGGCGGTCGTTATATTAAGTCCCGTTATTTTGTGGTTGCAGCCGTTGAATTTCCCCGCGAAGGGCGTTTCGCGCGTCCCGATGGGCGTCCACGGCTCGCCGCCGAGGTCTATGTCGGCGGTGAGAAGCACGGTCTTCCCGGCGAAATCCTCCCCGGCGTTTACGCGCTCGCGAAAGCCGATCAATTCCGCCGCGCTTCCTATCGCCAGATCCTCCGCCCATGCGTGTGACGGGAGCGCCGCAAGTATGAGCGCCGCCGTGATCGCCAGGCATCTTCGCAGTTTTAGCATCGCGCGTTCCTCCTTTTGTCGTTTTTACATTGCATAATGACGCTATTATTATACAACGGCGCGCGTGTCGGGCGGCGCGGAATTTCACACCGGGACGCGCGCGCAAAAAAAGCGGCGGCGCCGGATCGCTCCGTGCGCCGCCGCTAGTTTTAGGAAGTCCGCCGAAGTTCCGCTATTTCTCCGACACTATCTCGAGCCAGTAGCCGTCGGGGTCTTCTATGAAGTAGATGCCCATGTCGGGGTTTTCGTAGCAGACGCAGCCCATTTCGCCGTGGAGCTTACGCGCGGCTTCGAAGTCCCTGACCGTGAAGGCGAGGTGGAACTCGCACTCGCCGAGGTCGTAGCGCTCCTTGCGGTCGAAGAGGTATGTCAGTTCGAGCGTGAAGGGCGTCTCGCCGTCGGAGAGGTAGACGAGAGTGAATCCATCGCGCTCGACGCGGCTCGCTTCGGTAAGGCCGAGCGCCTTTTTATAGAACGCGAGGCTTTTTTCCAAATCGAGCACGTTGAAGTTGAAATGATTGAATCTGAATCCCATTTTCAGCGCCTCTTACATGAAAGCCCTGTTGAGTATGAAGAGCACGGCGAGGCCGTAGAGCAGCCAGTTTATCTCGCGTCCGCGTCCCATGAGGACCTTCAGCGCGACGTACGAGAGCACGCCGAATTCGATGCCGGCCGCGATGCTGTACGCGAAGGGCATCATGAAGAAGGCTATCAGCGCGGGGAAGAATTCCGTCCAGTCGTTGAACTCCATCTCCTTGAAGCCCATCATCATGTAGCCGCCGACCATTATAAGCGCCGGAGCCGTGGCGCAGGCGGGGACTATCGAGATTATCGGGTTGAAGAACATCGCGAGGAGGAAGAGCACTGCGACGGTGAGCGCGGTCAGCCCAGTGCGTCCGCCCTGCTCGACGCCGCTCGCGCTTTCGACGAAGGTCGTGACAGTCGAGGTGCCGAGCACGGCGCCCGCCGCCGTCCCTATGGCGTCGGACATGAGCGCCTGGCTGGCCTTCGGCAGGCGGCCTTTTTCGTCGAGCATGTTGGCGCGGCTGGAGACTCCGACTAGCGTCCCGACGGTGTCGAAGAAGTCAACGAAGAAGAAGGCAAGCGTGACGCTCCAGAAGGCCGGCTGCATCAACATCGAGAAGTCCATCTTCATAAATATCGGAGAGAGCGACGGAGGCATCGAGACTATGCCTTCCGGCATCTTCGCGACGCCGAGCGGTATCGCGGCGGCGGTGACGGCGACGACGCCTATCAGTATGCCGCCCTTGACGCGGCGCGCCTCGAGCGTGACCATGAGCAGAAGCCCCGCTATCGACAGCAGCGCGGGGATGTTGCCGCGCAGATGTCCGAGGCCGAGCAGGACGGCCGGGTTGTCCACGATTATACCGGAGCCCTGAAGGCCGATGAAGGTGATGAAGAGCCCGATGCCCGCCGAGACTCCTATCTTGAGCGTCTTCGGTATCGAGTTGACGACCTCTTCACGGACTTTCGTGCATGTGAGGATGATAAAGATAATACCTTCGACGAAGACCGCGGCGAGGGCCACCTGCCACGGTATGTTCATACCGAGCACGACGGTGAAGGCGAAGAAGGCGTTGAGCCCCATGCCTGGCGCGAGCGCGAACGGATAGTTCGCGAGGAACGCCATAAGGAACGTCGCCAGCGAAGCGCCCAGACATGTCGCCACGAGGACGGAGCCGAAGGGCATTCCGGTCTCGGAGAGTATGCCCGGGTTGACGAAGATGATGTAGGCCATCGTGACGAAGGTCGTGACGCCTGCCATGATCTCCTTACGGACGTCGGTGCCGTGTTCCGAGAGCTTGAACTGCCTCTCAAACCAAGAGTTCATGCAAAATTCCTCCCAAAGATTTTTTTGCCGCCTCACGCGGCGCGCGCCGTTATATCCCCGCGCCGCGAAAACGCGAAAAATACTGGATTATTATACAGCGATTACGCGGGAGCAACGACGGTTTAGCGCAAAAGCTCCGGGTCTTTTTCTTACGCGCGCAGGGGTCGTTAAAATTACTGATTTTTTACAATCGGCGCTTGCATTTGCAGTACAAAAGAGCGGATAATATTATCGGTAAAAGGAGATAAGCGAATGAACTATTTTGCCGGTCAATTAAGAAAGTCATACTGCGCCGTGCTTCTCACGGTCTTCTACGTTCTGCTTCAGGCGTTCGTTATGCTTTCCGACGTTGCCGACGCTTCTCCGAATCTGCTCGACGTACAGAGCATGAACATGGTGCAGACCATCAAGAGCGTCAACGACGACGCTACGGTCGCCCAGCGCGCCGCTTTCGCGCTTTTCTTCGCGCATCTGGGCTGCGCCGTGCAGCCGAGGCCGCTGACCGACGCTTTCTCGGCCGGGCTCGACGCGACGCTGCGCCGCATTCCCGCGTGGGAGTTCTGGAACGCCGAGGTGGGGGACGCCCAGGAGGCGCGCCCTTCGTCGGACATGGTTTTTAGAAAATAATTCCGACTTTCCGCACACTCACTCTTTTTCTTTTCAGATAAAAATCATCCGCCGGAGATGAACGCGCAGATACCGCGCGCCGGCGGGCCGTGCCGTCGCCGCGCGCAGCGCCGCCCAGGGGACGGAAGAACGGCATACCAGGAGGTATGATAAGATGCAGCTTCTTCACGCTGGACTCGATATAGGCTCCACTACGGCTAAGGTCGTGGTGCTAGACGAATACGACAGAATAATTTTCAGCCGCTACAGCCGCCATTTCGCGGATATCCGCACCGCGGTCAGCAGGCTTGTTAACGAGATCAAGGACACCTTCGCCGGCTCGCGCTTCACTCTCGCGATGGCGGGCTCCGGCGCGCTCGAAATAGCGCGCGGCATGGACGTGCCGTTCACACAGGAGCAGATAGCATGCACCGCGAGCATCGCGCGCTTCCTGCCCGGAGTGGACGTGTGCATAGAGCTCGGCGGCGAGGACGCCAAGATAACGTTCTTCGACCCTGCCGGGGCCGAGCAGCGCATGAACGAGACCTGCGCCGGCGGCACCGGGGCGTTCCTCGACCAGATGGCGACGCTCTTCGGCACCGACGCGGCGGGACTCAACGAGATGGCGAAGGGATACAAGACGATATATCCCGTCGCTTCGCGCTGCGGAGTCTTCGCCAAGACGGACGTTCAGGCTCTGCTGAACGACGGCGCGTCAAAGCCCGACATCGCGGCCTCGATATTCCAGGCCATCGTCAACCAGACGATAAGCGGCCTCGCATGCGGGCGCAGGATACAGGGGAGGGTAGCCTTCCTCGGCGGTCCGCTCTACTTCCTCTCCGAGCTGCGCAAGCGCTTCTCCGAAACGCTCAAGCTGCCGCCTGAGCAGTGCATATTCCCTGAGAATCCGCACCTCTTCGTCGCGATGGGAGCGGCGATAAGCGCGAAGCAGAACGGCGCGGTCGCCGCCGAGGTGATACAGAAGCGCGCGGAGCACTTCTTCATCTCGCACAAGGAAGAGAAACACTCGATACTGCCTCCGCTCTTCAGCTCCGAGGCGGAGCTTGAAGCCTTCTCAGAGCGCCACTCCAAATGCGCCGTGAAGCGCGTGCCGCTCGGCGAATATAACGGCGACGCCTATCTCGGCATAGACGTGGGCTCTACGACGACGAAGGTCGTGCTGATCGGTTCGCAGGGCGAGCTGCTCTTCTCGCGCTACAAGATCAACGGCGTGGGCGAGCCGGTCAAGACCGTGCGCGAGGTGCTTAAAGAGCTCTATTCGCAGATGCACGGCGGCGTCACGATAAAGTCCAGCGGCGTCACCGGCTACGGCGAAAAGCTGATACAGGCGGCCTTCGGCATAGACGCCGGCGAGGTCGAGACGGTCGCGCACGCGCGCGCCGCGGGCTTCATACTTCCCGGCGCGGACTTCGTCATAGACATCGGCGGACAGGACATGAAGTGCCTGCGCATCAAGAACGGCGTCATCGACGGCGTATTCCTCAACGAAGCCTGCTCGTCGGGCTGCGGCTCGTTCCTCCAGAGCTTCGCGAAGTCGCTCAACATGGAGATGGACGAGTTCGCGCGCGCCGCGGAAAAGTCCGAAAATCCAGTAGACCTCGGCTCGCGCTGCACGGTGTTCATGAATTCGCGCGTGCGCCAGGCGCAGAAGGAGGGCGCGGCGATAGAGGACATCTCCGCCGGCCTCGTCTACTCCGTCGTGCGCAACGCGCTCTACAAAGTTTTGAAGATAAAGGACCCGTCCGAACTCGGCGAAAAAATAGTCGTGCAGGGCGGCACATTCAAAAACAACTCGCTGCTGCGCGCCTTCGAGCTCGTGACCAAACGCGACGTTGTGCGCCCCGATATTTCGGAACTGATGGGGGCGTACGGAGCGGCGCTCATATCGCGCGACAACGCGCCCGAAAAGAGCGGGCTGATCGACGCCGAAGGGCTGGCGCGCTTCCGCGCCGACAGCACGACGCGCCACTGCTCCGGATGCGGCAACAAGTGTCTGCTGACGCTGACGAAATTCGGCGACGGCAAGACGTACATATCCGGCAACCGCTGCGAACGCGGCGCGTCCGTCTCCGAAAAAGGCGCTCTGCCGTCGAACATATTCGCAAAAAAATACCACAGGCTCTTCGACTGCTACAAGCCGCTCGCCGCGTCGGAGGCTCCGCGCGGAGTGATAGGCGTGCCGCGCGTGCTGAACATGTACGAGGATTATCCGTTCTGGTTCACTATCCTGACGAAGCTCGGCTTCAGCGTGCGCCTCTCGTCGAAAGCGCCGGACGAGAACCTCGGCATAGACACGATACCGTCGCAGACCGTCTGCTACCCGGCGAAGCTCGTCCACAGACACATAACTGACTTGCTCGAGTCGGGAGTGGATACTATATTCTACCCCGTCATGCTCCGCGAGACGAAGGAATTCGCCGGCGCGCAGAAAAACTACAACTGCCCCGTCGTCACTGGCTACCCCGACGTCGCGCGGCTGAACATAGACAGGCTCCGCGAGCCCGGCGTGCGCTACATAAAGCCGGAGCTATTCATCGAATCCGACAAAAGCGTAAAACTGGCGCTTGAAGAGGCGTTCGCGCCATTCGGCGTGACCGGCCGCGAAATTTCAAAGGCGGTGGCGGCGGCGCGCGAAGAGATGGCGAACTACAAGCGCGACATAGAGCGCTTCGGGCTGGAGGCGCTGCGCGAGCTTAAAGAGCGCGGCGGCACAGGCATAGTCCTCGCCGGACACCCGTACCACCTCAGCCCCGAGGTCAACCACGGAATACCCGAACTCATCAACAGCTACGGGGTAACGCTCTTCACCGAGGACTCCGTAAGCTGGATGGCGAAAGACATAGAGAAACCCGGAGACGTCGAAGCCGTAGACCAGTGGGTCTACCACTCGCGCCTCTACCGCGCCGCGATGACGGTCGCCTCGCACCCGGACTTCAAAAACGTCGAGCTCGTGCAGTTCAACTCCTTCGGCTGCGGCCTCGACGCGATAAGCGCCGAGCAGACCGCGGACATACTGACTCGCGCAGGCAAGCTCCACACGCTGATAAAGATAGACGAAGGCAAGAACAACGGCGCCGTCAAGATACGCATCCGCTCGCTGCTCGCGGCGATAAAAATGCGCAGGAACAATCCGGAGGCCGTACACGACGCGCCGCGGCCCGCGGCGGAGCGCCCGCGCGTGACCGAGACGAAGGGGCGCGTGCTCCTCTGCCCGCCGCTCTCGAACTATCACTTCCAGTTCCTCGGCGCGGCCTTTGAAAGCGCGGGAATACGCCTAGACGTGCTGCCCGAGGGCACGCGCGAGACTGTCGAGCTCGGCCTGCGCTACGTAAACAACGACGTATGCTACCCGGCGATGATGGTCGTCGGCCAGTTCATACAGGCGCTCAAGAGCGGAATGTACGACCCCGACAAGACCGACTGCCTCTACGCACAGACCGGCGGGGCCTGCCGCGCGAGCAACTACGTCCACCTGCTGCGCCGCGCGCTCGACGCCGCCGGCTACCCGCAGGTGCGCGTCCTCGCCGCCAACCAGCAGAAGGGCGGCGACGCTGAAAAGCTCGAAGTTCCGCTCGGCACCTACTGGCGCGCGCTTATGGCGATAAACTACGGCGACGTCCTTATGCGCCTGCTTCTCCGCACTCGCCCCTACGAGACCGAAAAGGGCGCGGCGGACGCGCTATACGAGAAATGGTGCGAGGCGGCGCGCGCCAACGTCCGCGACGGCAAATGGGGGACTTTCAAAAAGAACGTCCGCGAAATGGTACGCGAATTCTGCGCCGTCCCGATAGAGAACGTCAAGCGCCCGCGCGTCGGCATAGTCGGAGAAATACTCGTCAAATACCACGCCAACGCGAACGAACACCTCGTGGACCTCATAGAGAGCGAGGGCGGCGAAGCCGTCGTGCCGGACATGGCTAACTTCCTGGCCTACTGCATGTTCGACCCGATATACTCGCATCAGAAACTCGGAGGACGCTTCCTGCCGCGCGTCGGCGGCGAGACCGCCGTCTGGCTGCTCGAGCGCGTCAAGGCCCCGATAGCCGAGGCGATACGCGGCACGCGCTACGGCGAGGCGCACGGCATAAAAGAGCTGGCGAAGCTAGGCTCATCCGTAGTCTCCCAGTCGAACCAGGGCGGCGAAGGCTGGCTCCTCACCGCCGAAATGGTCTCGCTCATCGAGAGCGGAGTGAAGAACGTCCTCTGCGTCCAGCCCTTCGCCTGCCTGCCGAACCACATCACCGGCAAAGGCGTGGTCAAAGAGCTCAAACGCCGCTTCGAAGGCGCGAACATCCTTCCGCTTGACTACGACGCGAGCGTCAGCACGACGAACCAGCTCAACAGGATAAAGCTCCTGATGGCGACGGCAAAAGCATAAAACTGCAGTTCCACACGGCGGCGCGCTTTCCTCCCCAGGAAAGCCGCCGCCTTTTTATTTACGGCGCCAAGCCGTTAAAACGTATATAGTGTTTTAACTTTTACATAAAAACGCAGTCGTTCCACGAATCTTCTGCGCGGAACCTCAGTCTTAAGCACCGAGGCCAAAGCAGAAACGATATAGCCCAGTATGAGATTATGCAGTACGTGGCAGAGGGTTCGCAGAGTCCGCCCCGCTTCATCGGGCACATAGGCGTTGGGGGACGGCATAGTTTTTAATGAAAAGTTAAACGTCTATAAAACGAGATTTGCTTATTGTAAGTAAAAACGATGCCGCCGCGGAGCTCTCGACTCGGCGGCAGACTTGATGCAAAGGCATGAAGCCTAATCGGTCGCGCCTTTGAAGCAAGCAGTCAGCCCTCAGCCTGCATGGGCGACACCGCAGACAGGCGGGACGGCGTTTCAGCGGAAAGTATGCCGCGCCGGGACCGCTCGCCCGCCGCCGCGCGTTCGGCACTTTGCCTGAACCCCGGCGACGTTCACCGATGCGGCCGGCCCGCCGCGCGTCTTCTTCGGTTCAGCGCGCCGATTTTTTTATGACGGCCAGCTCATCTTCAGAGAAACGTTTGTCCTTGAAGTAGAAAGCAAAATCCTCGCCGGTTATGCGGCGTATCACGCGGCAGGGATTGCCGGCGGCGAGCGACCAGTCGGGTACGTCTTTCGTCACTACGCTGCCCGCAGCTATCACGCAGTTGCTGCCGACGGTGACGCCCGGCAGAATCATCGCGCCGCCGCCTATCCAGACGTTGTCGCCTATCGTCACCGGCGCGCCGTATTCGTAGCCGGCCGCGCGCGCCGCGGGGTGGAGCGGATGGCCCGCCGTGTAGATGGCGGCGTTAGGGGCCATGAGGCAGTTGTCGCCTATCGTGACGCGGCAGACGTCGAGTATGGTGCAGTTGTAGTTGATATAGAGATTTTTCCCGGCGCGTATGTTGAAGCCGTAGTCGCAGAAAAAGGGCGGGTTTATTACCGCGTTCTCCGATTCCCCGAGAAGCTCCGATGCGATCGTCCTATGCAGTTCGAGGTCGTCGAAAGGCGCGCGGTTGAGACGGTCGAGCAGCGCGCGGCAGCGGCGGTACTGCGCGAGCACCTCTTCGTCCGGTATGTACGGCAGTCCCGCGTCACGGCGTTCTATATTATTCATCGTTTTCTCTCCTTCCAGATTTGTCGCGCACGTGGGCGCACAAGGATTATACGCGCGCCGCGCTCAAAGAAAAACGCCGGAGCGGAAATTTTTCACCGCTCCGGCGTTTTATGCTTTTTTTCTTCGCGTTTAGGCTCTGCCGCACTTTCTGAGCAATTTCGCCCAGCTCGCGTCGGCGTCGCGCTGCGCCTCTTCGACTAGGTCGAGCCGCTCCGCGCCTTTTTTGAAGAGATGCGCGTAACGTCCCTGCGCGCGCAGGAAATCTTCTATCGAGACCTGCTTTTTAGGCTCGTAGGATAGCTTGTACTCCCCGTTCACGACTTCGTAGACGGGCCAGAATTTGCTGTCCGCGGCCATCTGGCATATCTCGACCTGACGCGACGGGTCTATCTTCCAGAAGAGCGGGCAGGGGACGAGAACGTTGACGAAAGCCGGCCCCGGCGTCTCGACGGCGCGTTTGACCTTCGCGATGAGATCCATCGGGTTGTGCAGCGTCGTCTGCGCGACGTAGGGGATGTCGTGCGCCGCTACGATTTCGGTCAGGTCCTTCGCGCGCTGGAGCTTTCCGGGCGCGGCGCTTCCGGCCGGAGACGTCGTCGCGTTTGCGCTCTGCGGCGTCGCGCTCGAGCGCTGCGCGCCGGTGTTCATGTAGCCCTGGTTGTTGTAGCAGATATAGGTGAAGTCGTGCCCGCGCTCGAGCGCGCCGGATAGAGACTGGAGGCCGATGTCGTACGTTCCTCCGTCTCCGCCGAAGGCTACGAATTTTATTTCCTTGTCTATCTTTCCCTTTTTGCGCAGCACTTTGTAGGCAGCCTCGATGCCCGAGACGCCCGCGCCCGCGTTTTCGAATGCTATGTGCATGTAGGGCATGCGCCACGCGCTGTACGGGTAGACGGTCGTCGAGACCTCCATGCAGCCGGTCGCCGCGACGACGACGACGGGGTAATCGACGCCCATGAGCGCCTGGCGCACCGCGGTCGGCGCTCCGCAGCCGGGGCACATGCGGTGGCCCTGCGTGAGCGGGTTCTGTTTTTTCGTGAGTTCCTTTATGTTAATCGCGCACATCTTCGCCGCTCCTTTCAAGCAATCCTATGAAGCGCGCGGATGCGTCGTAGTCGTTCTTCATCATGCGCTCGAACACTGCTCGCGCGTCGGAGGCGAAGAAGTCGCGTCCGCCGAGGCCGAAGACGTATTCCTGCACGGGCACGCGCTGCTCGAGGCCGTAGAGCGCGCTCTTGACTTCGGCCGCGAGCGGGGCCGTGCCGCCTATGCTCGCGCTGCGGTCGAGCACCGCGACACCCTTTTTGCCTCCGGCGAGCCGCGCGAACTCCTTCACCGGGAACGGACGGAAGAATCGCACGCGCAGCAGCCCGGCCTTCACGCCTTCGTCGCGCAGTTCGTCCACGACGTCCTTGACGACCCCTGCCGCCGACGACATCACGACGACGAGATATTCCGCGTCGTCCGCGCGGTAGTCCTCTACGGGCGCGTAGTAACGTCCGGTCTCCTTCTCGAGCTCCGCGGCGAGCTCTTCGTAGACTGGGAGGACGTTGTTCATGCCCTCCATCTGGTTGCGCTTTATCTCGAAGTAATATTCCGACATCGTGAAAGAGCCGTAGGAGACGGGGTTGTCGGTGTCGAGCAGCGGATAGGCGGCCTTGCGCTCGCCCACGAAGCGGCGCACCGTCTCGTCGCCGAGCAGCTCGACTGGCTCGTAGCAGTGGCTCGTGATGAATCCGTCCTGGCATACGAAGACCGGCGTAAGCACGCGCGGGTCTTCCGCGAGGCGTACGGCGAGAAGCACGGAGTCGTAGACCTCCTGCGCGTCCTCGCAGTATATCTGCACCCAGCCCGAGTCGCGCTCAGGCATGCTGTCGGAGTGGTCGCAGTGGATGTTGACCGGCGCGCCGAGGCAGCGGTTGACTAGGCCGAAGACTATCGGCGCGCGGAACGCCGCCGCTATCGGGAATATCTCGTGCATGAGAGCGACGCCGTTGGCCGACGAGGCGGTCATGACGCGCGCGCCGGAGATAGATGCGCCGACGCAGGCCGATATGGCCGAGTGCTCGCTCTCGACCGCGACGTATTCGGAATCCACTTTGCCGTTCGCGACGAAGTCCGCGAAACGCATAGGGATTTCCGTGGACGGCGTTATCGGGTAGGCAGCCACGACGTCGGGATTTATCTGGCGCATCGCCTCCGCGAAGGCGAGGTTGCCCGAGGTCATTACCTTTTTCTTATCTGACATGCGCGCCGACCTCCCCCGGGTGTTCTCCCGACATAGTTTCCTCTTCGGCGAACGAAGATTCGGAGTGCATCGTTATCGCTTTGGTCGGGCAGAGCCGCTCGCATATCGCGCAGCCTTTGCAGAAGAAGAGGTTGATTCCCGTTACTTTTCCCTCCGCGTCGAGCTCTATCGAGTCGTCTGGGCACTGTATCCAGCAGCGGAGGCATGAGACGCATTTCTTCGTATCTATGACGGGGCGCATAGAACGCCACAGCCCCGTCTGCACCTTCAGAGCGGAGGAACCGAAGGCTATCGTCGCCATCGGGACCTCCTGCCAGCATTGCGGTTTACTCATGCGAAGACCGCCTCGCTGCGTCCGCGGAGTATCGCGCGGCGGTTGGCCTCGAGCACGGGCTTCGGCAGTTTCGTCATCTTGCTCGTGAAGTGGTTGACGAATGACTCGACCGGGACGTCGGTGAATACGTGCGAAAGCGCGCCGAGCAGCGGGGCGTTCGGGCGGTTCTGCCCGAGCTCCTCCAGCGTTATCTTCGTAGCGTCCACTACGAGCACTTTAGCCTTCGACGATACGCCGAGACGGCGGCGCAGCTCCTTCGCGTTCTCCGCGCTGTTGACGAGGTAGACGGCGTCGTCCGCGGTTCCCTCCGTCGGGTTCGCGCTTTCGACCATCGTCGGGTCTACTACGACGACTATATTCGGGTTCTGCACTCCGCAGCGGCGGCGTATCGGAGAATCAGAGACTCTGTTGTAGGCGCGTATCGGAGCGCCCTGGCGCTCCGCGCCGTACTCGGGGAAAGCCTGCACGTGCTTGCCTTCCTCGAAAAGGACTTCGGCGAGTATCGCGGAAGCGCTCTTCGCTCCCTGTCCGCCGCGTCCGTGCCATCTTACTTCAAGTGTCTTGTTCATTGGTGTTTCCTCCTTGCATAAAACCGCAGTAAAAATTTTTGCACTAAAAAAGGGGCCCTTTCAAATTTGAAAGGGCCCCTTACTCGTCTGGTCAAACGGCGCTAAACGCCGTTCCTACGAGAAGGAGCCGCGTTAATAATTATAATTATTATGTTATTGTTGGTGATGCTTCTTAACATAACGCTTCCTCCGTTCCCGCAAGATGACGACATATTATCATCGGCCGCCTTGAGTGTCAAATCCTTCATAAATTATCTTTGTAAGGTGAAACCGGCGCTGGTGGAATATTTTTGTAAGAGTTACGGCGTTTTTACCTAACGAAGCCCCTGCCGGTAGCTGCGAACACGCAGCAAAAGCGCCTGGTGCGCGCGGTGTCCGTCGCAGAAGGACATGAAGCGCACGAACCTGTCCATCCAGCCGCCTATCACGCCTACCCCCTTGCCCATCGTGAAGGCAGCGGCGACCGTGCCAAGCCCGAGCCCGCGCACCTCGCCGAGGAAGCAGAAGGTCAGAGCCGCCGTCACCGCGAGGCATATCACGTCGAACGATATCTTTATCTTCGGGTACGAGACGCCCGTGATGAAGGCCAGCTCGCGCGGGAAAAGGTCGGTCGGGATTATCGGCATGCGGCAGCGGTTCGAGAGCGCGATGCCGAAGCATATCACAGCCCAGCTTATGAAGAAGTAGACGACGCGCCACGAGAAGCCGTCGGGCAGCAGCGTCATCCACTTTTCGTGAACGTCCATCATAAAGCTGAAGGCGAAGCCGACCGCGAAGCTAAACAGATACTGCGGGACGAACCTCCGGCGCATGACCATTAGGCTCGCGACGAGCAGCGTCTGGAATATGAAGGTCCACGCGCCGAGCGTGAGCGCCGGGAAAGACTCGGAGAAGGCGTAAGGGACGCTCGAAATGGCGGAGATCCCCGCGCCCGAGTAGAGCATCAGCAGAACGCCGAAGCTGTTTATCACTATTACCGCCGCGAGCGCCGCTTCGCCGCGCATCGTCGTCAGGTGTCTTTTCATCGTCTCATCGCTTCCGTAAAAAAATCGGCAGGGCGGCGGTTGTACGCCGTCCCGTTACGGGTGCAGAGTATAGTACCGCGCCTGCGGATTTTCAAGGGGCGCGGAAAGCTGCGGAACGCGCGCGCCGCGCTGTCAGCCTTCGGCGCTTTCCTCCGCCGCGTCCCTTCCGTTCCAGCGGCAGGCGCGCATGTCGGCGCGCCCGTCCGGCGTGAACTTCACGCCCTCGGCTTCAAGCTTCGCGCGGCGCAGCTCCGCATAGCTTCCGCCCGTGATCGAGCCGTCGGCCATCACGACGCGCTGCCACGGCAGGTCGTCGGGGCAGCGGCGCATGGCCCAGCCCACCTGGCGCGCAGCGCGAGGAGCGCCTATCATGCGCGCTATCTGCCCGTACGACGCGACGCGCCCGTACGGTATGCGCCGCACTACGGCGTAGACGCGCTCGTAAAAAGCGCCCCCGCCGGACTCTACGCGCTCTGTTGCTTCGCCTTTATCTTTTCCGCCATGCGCGCGCCCGCATCGTATGCCGCGCGCAGTTCCTTCGGAAATTCGTTTTTCTTCCATTCCGCTTTTTCCGTCTCGTCCCAGCCGCCGGCGTCGTATTTCGAGTAATCGGTAAACTGGTAGGTGTTGAAGGCGCAGACGCGCTCCGGCTTCGTGAATGCCCGCCCGATGAAATTTTCAAAGAACGCAAGAGGGCCGTCCGCGCACTCGTAATGTTCGTCGAAGTACCGCTCGCTCGTGTTCATCGTGTAGATCATCGCCGTCTCCGGCTTTTTGGGCGAGAGCACAGGATAGCCCTTTCCGTAGCTGATGAACTGGAACGTCAGGCGCTCTATGAAGGCGTGGAGCGGCGGCGTTATGGTGCCAAGATAGACCGGCGAGGCGAAGGCCAGGCCGTCCGCCTGCGATGCCGCGGCGAGCAGATCGGTCGCGCCGTCGCGCCATCCGCACCTGCCGAACGACGGTCCGCCTTTCAGCTTGCAGGCGAAGCAGCTCCTGCATCCGTTGAAGTCGAGGTCGTACAGGCGCACGGTCTCGACCTCGGCCCCGGCCTCCGACGCGCCGCGCGCGAAGCTCCCGCACATCTGGGCCGTGTTCCAACCCTTGCGCGGCCCGCCGTCGAATATGTAGATTTTCATAAAGCGCTCTCCCTCCCGAGAATTTAATGAACTCCGCAGTCGCGGCAGCCGGGCTTTATCCCGTCGAACGAATTATAAAATATCGTCTGCTCCGGCGCGAGGCGCTTCTCATGGAAGGGCGACGGAGCGGCGTCCTCTGCCGGATAGCCGAGCGGCAGTATCGCTATTGGGACTATATAGCTCGGAAGCTCGTAGAGCTTCTTCACTTTCGCCGGATCGAAGTAGCCGACCCACGTCGAGCCGAGGCCGAGCGATGCTGCCTCGAGCATCATATGAGTCGTGACGATGGCGGCGTCGGTCTTGCCGTGGTCGCGTCCGTCGAAGGAGCTCTTCGCGCTCGCGACGTCGTCGTAGCAGACGAGCAGCGCTAGCGGCGCGTTGAAGTGGTACGGCGTGCATTCTTTGAGCTTCGCGAGCGCCTCTTCGCTTTCTATGACGAGCACGCGCTGCGGCTGGTAGTTGACCGCCGTCGGCGCGCAGCGCCCCGCTTCGAGTATCGCTTCGAGCTTTTCGCGCTCGACCTTTCTGTCGGAGAACTTTCTCACAGAGTAGCGTTCTTTCGCGAGTTTCAGAAAATCCATTTTTTTCGTTTCTCCTTTCGCCTGCGTTTTATAGTATGATGATAGCCGCGCCGTGAAAATGCGCAAGTATGCAGTTTTTTCTGTTTTACTATCTTTTGGAAAGTTTGAGGCGGTTGCTGATGTCGTGCGAAAACGGGAAAAACGACGCTGAGAACGGAAGCCGCGCGGCGGAGTGTCCCGTCGTCTACGCGCTCCGGATAATCGGGCAGAAATGGCGGCTGCCGGTAATGTGGCATCTGTATCAGCGGAAGTCCGCTCGATACAGCGAGCTGAAGCGCTCGATAAACGGCGTGACGAACATGATGCTGACGAAGGCGCTGCGCGAGCTCGAGGCGCGGGGGCTGATCGAGCGCCGCCAGTACGAGGCGGTGCCTCCGCGCGTGGAGTATTCGCTGACGGCCCGCGGCGCGTCTCTCATACCGACGCTCGACGAGCTGTACAAGTGGGGCGAGGAGCAGATGCGCATAGACGGCGCGCAGCGTGTTGACAGCCCGGCTCGGCCTCACATATAATTAACCGTCCGTATTCGGACGGCGCGGCTTTGGGGCCGCGCGCCGCATGAAGATTCTTCGCACCGCGTATCGCTTGCAGGATGAAATTCTCATTTCTTCTAACCGCCGGGATGGATTCGCGCGGCACGAGGATGTTTGTGCCGGACGTACACGGGGGGACAGACGCATAATTTTTCGACGCGCAGGCGTTTTCAGCGCCGCGTGCCGGCTGTGCGCGCCCCGCGATATTCAGGAGGTAACTTTTAGATAATGCAGGAAATTCAGGAAAGATTTACAGATTTTGATTTGAAGCCGGAGCTTCTGCGCGCCATAGAGCGCAAGGGCTTCGAGCACCCGATGCCGGTGCAGACCGCCGTGCTGCGCGACGAAAGCCTGATCGACAACGACGTGATCGTGCAGGCGCGCACGGGCTCCGGCAAGACGCTCGCCTTCGCCCTGCCGCTGCTGAACCGCATGGAGCCGGGGGCGCGCACGCCGCGCATCATCGTGCTCTCTCCGACGCGCGAGCTGGCGCAGCAGACGGCGCGTGAATTCGCGTGGCTCGGGGCGGACATGGGCGTGCGCGTCGCGACGCTCGTAGGCGGCCTAGATATGGAGCGCCAGATACGCTCGCTGCGCGAGGGCGCGTCTGTCGTCGTAGGCACGCCGGGACGCATTCTCGACCACCTCCGCCGCGGCACGCTCAAGACCGAGGACATAACGAGCGTCGTGCTGGACGAGGGCGACCACATGCTCGACATGGGCTTCCGCGACGAGATGGAGGCCATCCTCCAGGCTATGGACCACGTGGAGCGCACGTGGCTATTCTCCGCGACGATGCCGCCCGAGGTGCTGTCTCTGACGAAGCTCTATCTCGACGCGCCTAAGAAGATCTCGCTCGTCTCCGACGTCGCCTCGCACAGCGACATCACGCAGAAGGCCTACATCATTCCGTCGCGCCGCCGCTTCGAAGGGCTCGTCAACGTCCTGATATGGGAGAACCCGAGCAAGTCGCTGCTCTTCTGCGGCACTCGCGCCGAGACGCAGGACATTGCAGACCGCCTCTGCGACATAGGCTTCCGCGCGACGGCGATACACGGCGACATGAGCCAGCGCGAGCGCAACAACGCGCTTTCGGCGCTGCGCGGCGGCCGCGTCTCGATACTCGTCGCGACCGACGTAGCGGCGCGCGGCCTCGACATCGACGCGGTCAGCCACGTCATACAGTACGGCCTGCCGCAGAACCTCGAGGCATTCGTCCACCGCAGCGGACGCACGGGGCGCGCTGGACACGAGGGCAGCAACCTGATACTTCTCACCGCGCGCGAGGCGCGTCAGTTCAAGTTCATGCTCCATCAGTCGCACTCGAAGCTGACGCTCGAATGGATACCGGCTCCCGACGCCGCGGAGATAGAGGGCCAGTCGCGCATACGCTTCGAGAACAACATCATCGAGCACGCGCTCGAGTCGGACGAGTTCGAGGAATGGGCGCGCGAGCTGCTTTCGCGCGAGGAAGCGCCCGTGCTCGTCTCGGGGCTTCTCGCGAAGGCGTACGGAGATCAGCCGAGCGGCTATTCGATACGCGAGGACGTGCAGCTCGAGATGGACCGCGAAAAAGGCCGCCGCGACGCGGCGCAGCGCGGAAACGGCAGGGACGCCGCGAGACGCGAGCGCTACAAGCGTCCCGAGATGACCGGCGGACTTTCCGTGCAGTTCGCGGCCGGGCGCAACGACGGCTGGGAGGTCGGCCCGCTGCTCGGCGCGATATGCCGCGGCGCGGGTCTCGGACGCGAGGACGTCGGCAACATCCGCCTGCGCGACACGAGCGCCGTCGTCGAAATTTCGCCGCGCGGAGCCGCCTTCATAGAGGGACGCCGTGAGCGCCTCGAAAAAGAGGGGCTGCCGATAGCCGCGATGCGCGAGATAACTGGCGAAAGCCGCGCGAAACGATACGGCGACCGCCCGCAGCGCCGCGAAGGCCGCGAGCCGCGCGAAGGGCGCGAAAACTTCCGCCCGCGCGCGAGACGCGACGGAGAATCCGGCGCGCGCAGAAGGCTTCCGAAAGAAAAATAAAACGCATCCGGGCCGCGCGAAATGCGCGGCCTTTTTCATGCGCGCGAGTTAATGACAAATTTCGCGAAATTGACAGCGCGCCGCCTTCTTAATACAATCCACATGAAATTCATCGTTAAACGGGGCGGTATATAAAATGTCGTCGGAATCCAACCCTCTCTCCGCTTTCCTCGCGCGCAAGGACATTCGGTTTTCTTTCTCGCGCTACTTCGTGGACGCGCTCGGCGCGATGGGCGTCGGGCTCTTCGCGTCGCTCATCACCGGGCTGATACTCAAGACGATAGGCTCTAAGTGCGGCCTCGCGATACTCGTCGAGTTCGGCGGCCTCGCGGGACAGATGGTCGGCCCCGCCATAGCCGTCGCAGTCGCCCAGGCGCTGAAGGCTCCCGCTATGGTCGTCTTCTCGTGCGCCGCAGCCGGCTTCGCGGGCAACGCCTGGGGCGGCCCCGTCGGAGCCTTCGTCGCAGCCATCGCCGGGGCGGAGTGCGGCAAGGCCGTCTCCAAGGAGACCCCCGTCGATATAATCGCGACGCCGGCGCTCACGGTCATAGCGGGCATGACGGCGGGAAAACTCATCGGCCCGCCCGTCAGCGCGATGATGTCGGCGCTGGGCGTGCTCATCATGCGCGCGACGGAGCTTCAGCCCGGCCCGATGGGGGCGCTCGTCTCCGCGATAATGGGCATGATACTGACTCTGCCCATATCGAGCGCAGCGATAGCCGTCGCCCTCAACCTATCTGGAATCGCGGCCGGAGCCGCGGCGGTCGGCTGCTCGACGCAGATGGTCGGCTTCGCCGTCATGTCCTTCCGCGAAAACGGAGTCTCCGGGCTGCTCTCTCAGGGGCTCGGCACCTCGATGCTCCAGATGCCGAACATCGTGCGCCATCCTATGATATGGATACCGCCTACTCTCGCGAGCTTCATCCTCGGCCCTATATCGACAGTCGTCTTCGGTATGACGAACGTGCCCTCCGGCGCCGGCATGGGGACGAGCGGCCTCGTAGGACAATTCGGCGCGATAGAGGCGATGGGAAGCTCGCCAGCCGTGCTGACGCAGATAGCGCTGATGCACTTCATCCTGCCCGCCGTCCTCACTCTCGCGATAGCCGAGGCAATGCGGAGGATGAATCTCATAAAGCCCGGCGAGATGAAGCTCGACTTATAATCTGTTATCATATACGCATAATAATTCCGTTTGGGAGGTATCCGTGATGAAAGTAAAACTGTTTGCCGGAGCCGCGCTCTGCCTCGCGCTGATTATGGGGGCCGGCGCATGCGCGCCGCTGTGCGCAGAGGAGATAAGCCGCGAGCACGCGCTAGAGACGGCGCTCAAAAACGCGGACGTGCCGCGTAAGGACGCCTACAACGTGAAGATCGAACGCGACGAGGAAAAAGGCATCGCCGTCTACAAAATCGAATTCGAGACGCGCTACGGCGACTACGGCTTCGAGGTCGCGCGCGAGAGCGGGCGCATAATCGGAGCGGACTACGAGGTGGACGAGAAGTGGCTCCATGCGCTCGGAGGCAGCCCAGTCAGCATCGACGAAGCGAAGCGCATCGTCCAGAAAAAAGTCTCCGGCTCCCGCTTCAAGGACATCCGTATGCGCCGCGAGGGCGGCGGACACGAAGCGCGCTACGAAGGCGAGCTCTTCCACGAAGGCATAAAATACGAATTCGAGATAGACCCGAAGACGGGCCGCATATTCGACTGGAACGCCGATCTGCGCGGCTGACGCTGACGGCGGCGCGCCGTTTTCCCGCCGCTTCGCCTGGCGTAAAGGCTGCGAAAGCTTCGCGCGCGCAGCAGGAAAATAACCGCGTTTTGAGAAACGGCCGCGGCGCTTCGGCTGTCGCGGCCGTTTCCTCATTTTTCCCCGGCTGCGTCCATGCCGCTGCGCGATCGCGCGCCGCCATGCGATACTTTTCTTTTCGCCTTGTCCGGCAATTGCCGCCGCGGCACGCCGCCATCCTGTTTTATTGTCCTTCCGTTAAATTTTATCGAAAAAATTGACAAACGAATTGGATTGATGTAAAGTAAAAAGACACATTACGGTACGGACAAAGACGTCCACGAAAACTGTCAACGCAGTTTTCGTGGACTTTTTTTGTCCCGGCAGGGGGGAAGGCATTTATGAAAGAGAACGACGCGGGCTTTCAGCGCGAGGGCGCTTTCAGAAATCTTTCGGGGTGCGCCGTGAGCGCGATCATCGACCGGAGCGGGGGAACGGTGAACGGAGGCGACATCATACGCTCCATCGCCGTGATGCGCGACAGGAGCAACGGACTCGGCGGCGGATTCGCGGGGTACGGGATATACCCGCAGTACAAGGATCTTTACGCTTTTCACGTCTTTTACGACGACGCGCGCGCCAAGAGCGAATGCGAGAGCTATCTCGACGAATACTTCGACGTGGTGAACCTTTCGAAAATTCCGATACGCAGGATTCCGCAGATCCACGACGTGCCGATGATATGGCGCTACTTCCTGCGCCCGCTGAAGACGCGGCTCGAGGAATTCATGGTGAGCGATGACGACTACACATGCCGCCGCGTCATCAGCATAAACACGAAAATAGAGGGCGCTTACGTTTTTTCTTCCGGCAAGAATATGGGCATTTTCAAGGGCGTCGGATATCCCGAGGACATCGGCGAGTTCTACCGCCTCGAAGAATACGAAGGCTACTGCTGGACCGCGCACGGGCGCTATCCAACCAACACGCCCGGCTGGTGGGGCGGCGCGCACCCGTTCGGCCTGCTCGGCTATTCCGTCGTCCACAACGGAGAGATAAGCTCGTACGACACGAACCGCCGCTTCATAGAAATGTTCGGCTACCGCTGCAATCTTCAGACTGACACGGAAGTGATAACCTACATCATAGATTACCTCTGCCGCAGGCAGGGGCTCACGCTCGAAGAAATGTCGTCGGTCATCGCGGCCCTCTTCTGGAGCACGATAGAGCGCATGGAGCCTGACGAAGCCAAACTGCATTCATACCTCCGCAACCTTTATTCCGATTTGCTGATAACAGGGCCGTTCTCGATAATCGTCGGCTTCGAGGGCGGGCTGCTCGCGCTGAACGACCGGCTGAAGCTCAGGTCTTTGGTGACTGCGCGGAGAGGAAGCCGCGTCTACATCGCGAGCGAAGAGGCCGCGATCCGCGCGGTCGAGCCCTACGCAGCCGAAGTGTACGCGCCGAAAGGCGGAGAACCTTTTATCGTGACGCTCGAAGGAGGCGCGGAATGATGAACGCTCTCGATTTCATTTATCCCGAATACGAAGTCGTGCGCGACGCGGCGAAGTGCGTTTCGTGCCGCGTATGCGAGCGCGAGTGCGCAAACGGCGCGACGGTCTTCGACGCGAAGTCCGGCCTGCTGCTGACAGACGACTCGAAATGCGTGAACTGCCAGCGCTGCGTCGCGATGTGCCCCGTCATGGCGATTAAGGTCATAAAGTCCGGCAACGGCTTCCGCGCCAACGGCAACTGGAGCCGTTCAACTATATGCGAGGTCTACCGCCAGGCGTCTACGGGCGGCGTGCTGCTTTCGTCGATGGGCAATCCGCACAAGTACCCGGTCTACTGGGACAGGATTCTCATCAATGCCTCACAGGTTACGAATCCGCCGATCGACCCGCTGCGCGAGCCGATGGAGACGCGCGTATTCCTCGGCGGCAGAGGCTCCGGCGTGGAGCGCGACAAAAACGGAAGGCTGAAATGCAGCCTTCCGCCTCATTTGGATTTATCCATACCGATGCTCTTCTCCGCCATGAGTTACTGGTCGATTTCGTACAACGCCCACGAAGCGCTCGCGGGAGCCGCGGAGGAGCTCGGAACGTTCTACAACACGGGCGAAGGCGGGCTTCACGAAAATTTCTACCGCTACGGAAAGAACACCATCGTACAGGTGGCCTCGGGACGTTTCGGCGTACACGGCGAATATCTGAACGCGGGAGCCGCCATAGAGATAAAAATGGGGCAGGGTGCGAAGCCAGGCATCGGCGGGCATCTGCCCGGAAGCAAGATGGCCGGCGACATCGCGCGGACGAGGATGGTGCCCGAGGGAAGCAGCGCTATCTCCCCCGCGCCGCATCACGACATATATTCGATAGAGGATCTGCGCCAGCTCGTCTATTCGCTGAAAGAAGCGACGGGCTACAAAAAGCCTGTAATCATCAAGGTCGCCGCCGTCCACAACATAGCCGCCATCGCGAGCGGCATCGCGCGGACTGGCGCGGACGTGATAGCGATCGACGGCTTCCGCGGCGGCACCGGCGCCGCGCCTACGCGCATACGCGACAACGCCGGCATCCCCATAGAGCTCGCGCTCGCGGCGGTGGACGGCCAGCTGCGCCGCGAAGGCATACGCGGCAACATATCGATCATCGCAGGCGGCTCGATACGCTCGAGCGCGGACGTGATAAAGGCCATCGCCCTCGGCGCGGACGCCGTTTATGTGGCGACCGCCGCCATGCTTGCATTGGGCTGCCATTTATGCCGCAGCTGCCAGCTCGGACTGTGCAGCTGGGGCATAGCGACCCAGCGGCCGGACCTCGTGAAGCGCCTTTCGGCCGAAGAAGGCCGCCGCAGGCTCGTCAACCTGTTCTCCGCGTGGAACCGCGAGATAAAGGAAATGATGGGGGCGATGGGCATAAATTCAATCGAAGCTCTGCGCGGAAACCGCCTGATGCTGCGCGGCGTCGGGATGAGTTCCAAAGAACTCGAAATTCTCGGAATAAGGCACGCAGGGGAATAGAGGAGGGAAAACATGAAGAGGACCACGATAGACGCAGCGGGGCTCGGTTTCGCCGAGCTCAACGAAAAAATCCGCAGCTGCGGCGCGAAGCATATCCTTGTGAAAAACTGCCTCGGACAGCGCTACATCGCCGACGCCGCGAGCGACGTAGACATATTCATCGAAGGCGTGCCCGGCAACGCGCTGGGAGCCTATCTCGAAGGCGGACGCGTGGAGGTCGCCGGAGACGCGCAGGAAGCCGTGGGCGACACGATGAACGGCGGCGAAATAATAATTCACGGAAGCTGCGGCGACGGCGCGGGATACGCGATGCGCGGCGGACGGATCATGGTGCGCGGCGACATCGGCTACCGCGCCGGCATCCACATGAAAGAATACGGCGGACAGACGCCGGTGATGATAGTCGGAGGCTCTGCGGGGAGTTTTCTCGGCGAATACCAGGCCGGCGGCATGATAATAGTCCTCGGGCTCGACCGTCTCGACGGCCTGCCGCCGGTGCACAATTTCTGCGCTGCCGGCATGTACGGAGGAAGAATATTCCTGCGCACGGAGAAACTTCCTGAGCGGCTTCCGCACGGGGTGAACGCCGGGTGGGCCGGAGACGAGGACATGCGCGACCTGGGCCGCCAGACGGCGGATTTCTGCCGCTGTTTTTCGCTGGCGTTCGATGAGGTGATGAACGGACGCTTCGCCGTGCTCAAGCCCGCCGGGAACAACCCGTATGAAAAGCTCTACGTGAACAACTGACGCGCGCGGCGCGCTCCAAAGCGCGGACAATCTGGCGTTCTTCAAAACCGTCGTGCGCACGATCGCCTCGCGCGACTGGCTTTTCGCGTCTTTCATGCCGAAGCCGCTGTATGGAGAAAGCGGGAACGGCCTTCACTTCGATATATCTGTCTTCAAAAACGGCGCGGATAAAGCGCTTTTCATGGGGCCTGAGATCGAAGGGGCCATATCAGGGATAATGAGCCATATCGAAGAAATGACGCTGTTTTTCAACACTACGACGAACTCTTACCACCGGCTCGGCTCTTTCGCCGCGCCTCGATTCGTAAGCTGGGGCGGCGGCAACAACAGGTCGCAGCTCCTTCTCGCCAAACGCGCGAGGGACGGCTCGGCGCGGCTTCTGCTGCGCTCGCCAGACCCGCTGTGCAGCCCGTACTTCGCCTACGCCCTGCTTATCGAGGCGGCGATGGAGGGTATCTTGTCGAAGAGCCGTCCCGAAGCCCCGTCCGATTTCGACATCTCGCGGGCTCCCGCGGAGCTTCTCAGCCGGTACAGGCGGCTGCCGGAAAGCCTCGGCGACGCCGTAGAGGCGGCGCGGAACAGCGCTTTTCTGAGAAGCCGCATTCCGCAGGCCGTAATAGACAAAATGCTGGAGTGCAAGTCCGCCGAATGGGAAGCGTATCTGCGCGCGGAGGACCGCGCTCAGTTCGAAATGTCCTCTTATTTCGAGGCTTTGTAGTAAAGGAAAGACGAAGTCTGATGGGAAACGGCTTTCTGATAGTCTCGGCATCGCGAGGCAACATCAGGGCGCTCCGCTCGATCGCCTCCGCGGCGGGCGGAGCTGCGGAAGCCCTCTCCGGCGCGCAGGCCCGCCGCCTGCTTGCCGAACGCGAGTTCACGGACGTCGTTATAGACACTCCGCTCCCAGACGAACCCGGAGCCGAACTCGCGCTCTATGCCGAGCGGCGGTGCAGCGGAGGCGTGATCATCTTCGCAAAGCGCGAGATTGCATACGAGCTTGAAAAAGCCGCCGCGGCGCGCGGCGTCATCGTCGTCCCGAAGCCCGTGGACAGAGACGCGCTCCGCGTGTCGCTGCGCGCGCTCGAAATCATGCGCGGCAAGCTCGCGTTGGCCGAGGAAGAGAACCGCCGCCTGCGCGAGCGGCTTGAGAACGAAAGAATCGTCTGCCGCGCGAAATGTTTCCTGATCCGGCGCTTCGGGTTCGACGAGTCGGAAGCCCACAGGTACATCGAAAAAACGGCCATGGACAGCCGCTGCTCAAGACGCGAGATAGCCGAGGACATAGTCGCGCGGCTGGGAGGCGCGGAAGCGGCGGGCGGCGGAGAACGCTAACCCCATGCGGCATTCTACCTCGGCGTTTTCCACCTGCCGCTTTTCAGGAACCACAGGCTTATCATTATCGTCAGCGCGGATGCGAGCGGCGCTGCGAAGCCCACGGTGAAAAGGCTGGCTCCGGCCATGCCGCTCAGTATCCACGTCGCCGGCACGCGCACCGCGAAAGCCGAGAAAATGTTGTTCGCCATCGTGAAAGTCGTGTGTCCGCAGCCGTTGAAGAAGCCGTTCATGCAGAAGACGAAGCAGACGAGTATGCAGTCGATGCTGAACGACCGCAGATAAAGCGCCGTCGCGTCGATGAGCTCGCGGTCGGGCGTGAATATGCGAATGACTATCTCGGGGAAGAAGAACAGCATCGCGAAGGTCGCGACGCCGAAGGCGAGCGAAATCGAAAGCCCGGACAACATCGTCGAGCGCGCGCGATGCGGCTTGCCCGCGCCGATATTCTGCGCGACCATCGCGGAAATGGCCGCGGCGAAAGAGTTCGGCGGCAGCATCGTAAATCCGTTGAGCTTGCCCGTGATGCCTATCGCCGCCGCAGCCGCTACGCCGCCCATCTTGCTCACCGTCGCGAGAATGAAGATGAACGAAATGCCCGTCAGCGAAAACTGCACCGCCATCGGCAGCCCGATGCGCAGAAGCTGAGCGAGCTTCTCGCGCTTTATCCTCATGCTCGCGAGTTTGAAGTCGAAATGATAATCGGCGCGGCGCGCGTAGACAACCGCGAGATAGGCGGAAAATCCCTGCGAAAAAACGGTCGCTATAGCCGCGCCCTCAGCGCCCATATCGAAAATGCCGACGAGCGCGAGGTCGCCCACGATATTCAGCACGCATGCGACCGCTACGAACATCAGCGGCGAGACGGAGTCCCCGAAGCCGCGGAAGACGGCGGCGAGCGCGTTGTAGGCGAACATCGTCGCCAGCCCTGCTACGTTGATGAATACATAGCCGCGCGTCGGCGCGAAGGACTCGGGCGGCGTGCCGAGCAGCCGCACTATCGGGTCGATGAAGAGCAGCAGCCCAGCCGTTATGACGACGCTTAAGAATGCGAACAGAGTCAGCATAGTGCCTATCGTGTCCTTTATCTCCTCCAAGCGCCCGGCGCCGAAGTAACGGCCTATCATTATCGTACCGCCTATCGAAAGGCCTATGACGATGCTGTTTATCATAAAGATGAACTGGCTGCCGATGGAGACGGCCGAAAGGCCCGCCGCGTCCGTGAACTGGCCGACGATTATCATATCCGCCGCGCCGTAAAGCGCCTGAAGCAGATTCGCCGCCATGTAGGGAATCGCGAAGCGCGTCAGCAGCAGCGGGATGCTGCCCTCCGTCAGCGACTGCGCGCCGGTCGAGAATATGCCCGAGAAAAATTTCTTGAAGTCTTTCATTTTACTGCGTCTGCACAAACCTTTCTTGATCCTTCAGCCTGCGAAGGAAGTAATAGAGGAACGGCAGGCTCGTCAGGAAGCTGAAAATATCCGAGACCGCCTGCGTGATTTCCACGCCCGTCATGCCGAAGAGTCGCGGAAGGACGATTATCAGCGGAAGGAAATAAATTCCCTGCCTCGTGCATGCGAGGAACGTCGCGCGCCACGCTAAGCCAGAAGCCTGGTGCATCATATTCGTACCGACGAACAGCGGCTGAAGCAGAAGAGCCGCGCACTGGAAGCGCATCGCGCGCGTGCCTATGGCTATGACCTCAGCGTCGTCCGCGCGGAAAAGCGCGATAATCTCCGGCGCCAATATCCAGCCGGCGAGCGTCAGCGCCGTCATCATAACCATCCCCGTCTTGACCGTGAACCAGAAAGCCTCGCGCACGCGCGCGTAATGCCGCGAACCGTAGTTGAATCCGACGACCGGCGTGAAACCCTGCCCGAGCCCTATCATCACTGAAAGGATAAAAAGGAATATCCTGCCGACTATCGACATCGCCGCGACAGCCGCGTCGCCGTAAGCGCCCGCGCTCGCGTTGAGCGCTGCCGTCGAGATGCTAGCGAGCCCCTGCCGTGAAAGCGACGGGCAGCCGAGGCGCACTATCTCGAAATACGTCGAGGCGCGCCGCGAAAGATTGCGCACGCTTATCGCCGCCATGCTCTTTTTTCGCAGGAAGAACGAAAGCAGGATAGAGAAGCTCACGCACTGGCTCAGCAGCGTGGCCGCCGCCGCGCCCGAAATGCCGAGGCCGAAGGTGAAAATGAAGATCGGGTCGAGAACGATATTCAGCAGCCCGCCGGTGACGAGGCCGCACATCGCAAAGGCGGAATGCCCCTCCGCGCGCAGGATGTTGTTCATCACGAAAGCGCAGCACATGACCGGCGCTCCGAGCAGAATCCACCGGGCGTAGGCGCGCGCGTATGGAAGTATCGTCGGCGTAGAGCCGAGCAGGCGCATCAGCGGATCGATAAAAATCAGCCCGAAGACGCATATGCACGTCCCGAGCGTCAGAGCGCTGAAAAAAGAACACGAAGCATAGACGCTCGCCGACTGTGCGTCGCCCGAGCCCAGCCTGCGCGAGATCACGCTGCCAGCGCCCATGCCGAGCGTGAAGCCCGTCGCCTGGAAAATAGCCATCAGACAGAAGACGATGCCGACCGCGCCGCTCGCGCTCGTCCCGAGCTGCGAGACGAAATAGGTGTCGGCGGTGTTATAAAGCGCGCTCGTCAGCATACTCAGGATAGTCGGCACGGCGAGGGAAATTATAAGCGGCCCGATAGGCGCTTCGGTCATCCTCCTGCGCTGTTCGTCGCGGCTCTGCGACGCCGCTGCGAATATATTGAAACGGCCCATCCGACCACCCCGCGGGCGCGCGGAGACTCGTCCGCGCTCAAAGTTCATCTTTATAAAATACCACTAAATCCGGCCTTTCTCAATAATCGCACGCGCCAGCCGCGCATGGACGAAAAGGCGCAAAAAATCCGCCGCGCCGAAAAACGCGGCGGAAAACGGAAAATCTTGAAAGAAACGTTAAAAATACGCGGGGCTCAGCTCTTCACGAGCTCCCTCCTGAAAACGGCGAAATAGCAAAGCGCAACGAAAACGACGCCGCCCGCGGCATTGCCCGCCGTGACGAAGAAAATATTCTTAAAAAACGCCGCGGCCGTCAGCGCAGGCTCCGTACCGCCGTTCAGCATGAGTCCGAGCGGGATGAAGAACATATTCGCGACGCAGTGCTCGAAGCCGAGCGCGACGAAAGCCGAGATAGGCAGCAGCGCCGAGGCGAGCTTGCCGGTAGTATCCTGCGCGCCGAACGAGATCCACACCGCGAGGCAGACGAACCAGTTGCAGAGCACGCCGCGCACGAGCATCTCCTTCACGGGCAGCGAGACCTTCGCCGCCGCGAGCGCGACGGCGTTCGCCTGACAGAGCGGCGAAAGGACGCCGCTCGCGTAAATCATCGAAGCGAAGAACGCCGCGCCCGCGAAATTGGCGCAATAGACGACGCAGAGATTGCGCATCATCGAAGAAAATGAGAATTTCCCCGAAAGCAGCCCTATGGGCATGAGGCAGTTGCCTGTGAAAAGCTCCGCTCCCGCGGTAAGCACGAGAAAAAGGCCGAGCGTAAAAACCAATCCGCCGATCAGCTTTGAAATTCCGACGCCCGCGGCCTGAACCGCGTCCTGCGTGACGACCAGCATAAAAGAGCCGCCCATCCCGATATAAGCCCCGGCCAGAAGCCCCATAAGCGCCATCGGCAAAAAAGGCAGCCTGCTCTTGACGATCCCCGCCTCGAGCACGGCCCGAGAAATCTCCGCCGGCGTCCTGATTCCCATAAAAATTCTCCTCTCAGGTTTTTGCAGGCTATTATAACCGACCGCCGTCAAAAATGCGTAAAAAAGCCCCGCCGTCCGGCGCGTGGCGGAGGCGGGGCTTAAATCCGTGCGTTTGAACGCTATCTGATGATATTCAAAAGCCCGAGCGAGAACACCGGGAAATAGGTAAAAAGCATAAGGCACAGCACCATCGCGATGAACGAAGGAAGAATAGACTTCGATATGCTTTCTATGCTCTCTCCCGAAATCGCCGAGGCGACGAAAAGGTTTATGCCGTACGGCGGCGAGATGAAGCCGCAGGCGAGGTTGACCGTGATTATCAGCCCGAAGTGTATCGGGTCGATGCCAATCGTCTTGACGACGGGCAGAAGTATCGGCGTAAGGATTATGACGGCGGCTATGTTGTCCACGAAGCATCCGATGATGAGCAGGAATATGTTTATTATCAGAAGCAGAACTACCGGGTTGTGCGCGAAGCCCGTCAGCCATTCCGCCACATGCACCGGTATCTGAGCCATCGCGAGATAGCTCGCGAAAGCCATCGAAAGCCCTATCATAAATTCCGTCGCTCCGTTGATGAGCCCGGTCGTGCGCAGGCAGTCGTAGATACCGTGCCAGTCGAGCTCCTTGTAGACGAATTTGCCTATTATCACGGAATACACGACCGCGACGACCGCGGCCTCCGTCGGCGTGAATATTCCTCCGTAGATGCCTCCGAGGATTATGACGGGAACCAGCAGAGCCCAAAACGCGTCCTTGAAGGCCTTCCAGACTGTCGAGAATTTCGGACGCTCGGAGACACTGACGTAATGGCGCTTCTTCGCCGTGAGATAGCAGACCACCATCAGCGCCACGCCTATGATGAGCCCGGGGACGATGCCCGCTATGAACATGTCTCCTATCGAGCACTGGGCGACGACGCAGTAAATGACGAACGGTATAGAGGGCGGGATGATGACGCCTATCGTGCCCGCCGCGGCGGTGATAGCGGCCGCGAAGCCCGCGTCATATTTGCGCTCCTTCATCGACGGTATCATAAACGAGCCTATGGCGGAAACCGTCGCAGGGCCGGAGCCGGAGATCGCCGCGAAGAACATGCAGGCGAGCACCGTTACCATCGCGAGCCCTCCCGTAATGAATCCGACGAGAGCTTCAGCCAGATTGACGAGCCTGCGCGATATGCCGCCTCCGCACATAAGCGCGCCCGCGAGAATAAAGAACGGGATTGCGAGCAGCGGGAACGAGTCGAGCCCCGTCACGGATTTCTGCGCGAGCATAAGCAGCGGAATATCGGAGGTGAAATACATCGCAAGCGCGGTTGAAAGCCCGAGTGTGATGCCGATAGGAATACTGAGCGCGATGGTGATTATAAGTATTGAGAAGAGGATTATGGCTTCCATTTATATCATCTCCTCCAGTTCTTTCTCTTTTCTTTCCGTGCCGACCGGTTCCCCCTTGTGTATCTTATACATTTCAATGACGAGGCGTATACACATAAGCCCGCATCCGACCGGTACGGAAGCGTACGGCAGCGTCATGGGTATGTCCATTGCGGCGGAAGTCTGCCCTGTATCGTATAGGAAAAGTACAAGCTCCGTGCCGAGCCACGTAAGCGCGAAGCTGAAAGCGAACCATACTATCAGTACGAAGTATTCAAACTGCCTGCGCGCCGTGCCCTTTATGAGATCCGCAAACATCTCGACGCGGAAATGGCTGCGTTCCTTCACGGCGTAGCTGGCGCCTATCCATGAAAGCCAAAGGAATATAAAGCGCGCCATCTCCTCGCTCCAAGAGAGCGAGTTTGAGAAAATATAGCGCATGACGACCTGTACGAATACGAGTACCGTCATGATTGCCATCGTCCAGACGCAGAAATATTCTTCAAAGTTATCCAAGAATTTTTTTATGGTCATCGTTTGCCGCCTCCTGCCTGGAATGAGGCGCGCCGGGAAAGGGCGCGCCTCCGCATTTCAAAAGCTGTGTTACTTCTGGACCTTCCTGGCTATGTCCATAATTTCTTTGCCAAGCTCGCCTTCGAACTGCGCGTAGACAGGCTTCGTCTTTTCCACAAACGGCTGCTTCTGTTCGGCGGTCAGCTCGTTGGCGGTAAGTCCGCCCTTGATGACCTTGGCCTTGAAGTTGGCCTCTTCCTGCTTCATCGCGGCGCGCTGGGTGGCTATGGCCTTGTGGGCTTCGTCGACGACTAGAGCGCGGAGATCTTCGGGAAGCTTCTCCATGAACTTCTTATTTGCGATGAGTATTTCGTATGAGAAAACGTGGCCTGTTTCGGAAACGTATTTCTGGACTTCGTAGAACTTTCCGTCGTCTATCATAGCGTACGGGTTCTCTTCAGCGTCGACCGTCCCCTGCTGAAGCGCGGTGTAAAGCTCGCCCCAGCTCATCGGCGTCGGGTTGGCTCCAAGCTCCTTGAAGAAAGCGAGGTGCATCGGGTTTTCCATCGTGCGTATTTTCAGGCCGCTGAGGTCCTCCGGCTTCGTGATCGGGCGCTTGCTGTTCGTCACGTGGCGGAATCCGTTCTCAAGATACCCAAGCACATAGAATCCCTTCTTCGCGAGGTACTCGTCCAGCTTCTGTCCAAGCTCTCCGTCAACTGCCTCGAAGGCCGCTTCTCTCGTCGTGAAGAGGTAGGGCAGGTCGAGGACCTGTATTCTCTTATCGAAGCCGGCAAGGGCGGAAGTCGACGGTATAGCCATCTGAATGGTGCCCATCTGTACGCCTTCGCAGAGCTCGCGGTCTCCGCCGAGCTGCGCGTTTGGATAGAGTTCTACCTTTATTTTTCCGTCGGAGCCTTTAGCTACATTATCGGCGAAGGTCTTCATCGCCTGCATCGTAGGATGAGAGTCGGAGCCTATATAGCCCAGCTTGATGGTGTATTCCGCGCCGGCGGCGAACGCCGTCCCCGTCATGAACGCCATAAAAACAAACGCTGCAAGAATCTTTTTCATCTGTGTCCGTTCCTCCTTGTTCTTTCCGGTAATAAGTTTTTTGCGACGCTGCGATAAAAAATATTGAAGCCGTTAGTCTTTCTTTCCCCCCTTCCACACGCGGATTTCTTCGTTGTCGGCGTCGACCTCGACGTAGTCCCCGTCTTCAATTATCTCAAACGGATCCTCGCCCGGCATGTCTACCATCGTCGAGCCGACGACGACGGCCGATGAAACGATGACCGGTTCAACATCTTTGACTATGATCGCCGACGGCAGGTTGTGCTTGACCCAGAGCTGGTAGAAGCCGTCGACCTGGACGACGGAGCTGCCCTTGCCGGATTTCACTACCAGCACCTTGCCGGCTATGCTTTTGCCCTGTATCGCGTGGTTTCTTTCAATCACCGTGCCGGTCGCCGGGTCGGTAAGGTAAAAGCACATGGCGTCTTTCGACACTACCGCTTCTCCCGCTCCTTTGCCTCTGACTATCGAACGGCATTTGTAGGTTTTCATGTTGTTGTCCATAATTAGTCGAGCCTCCCTTTGATAGCCGCTTCTACGCATTCCGACAGCCGGCGGATTGCAAAGGGCTGTCCGCGGCGCTCTCTGTAGTACGCGCATTTCGGCGAGTCGGTCACTCCGAGCGCGCCCTCGAACGATTTCCAGCACGGTTCGTCTATGCAGGTGTCGCCAACCATGCGGACTCCTATGAGCTCAAGGCGCTGGCGCAGATGCGACTTCTCGGCGAGCTCCACGGCGTCGGGCGCGGCGAGTATCCAGAACGCGGTATCGTACGATACGTGCCGCCCGGCAAAGAGACGCTCGACCTCGAGAAGCTGGTTGTAAGTGTAATGCGGGCAGCCCAGCATGACGAGGTTGATTTTGCCGGTCGCGGGCGTGAGCATGTCCTCTTCGGCTTTGAGTTCCTTGTTGGTGATGACGTATTCTGATTCAGGTACTTTTTTGCCTCCGAAGGCGGCCTCAAGCGTCGGCGCTTCCGGCGTCACGCCTACCATGTGGTACATGGCGACGGAGCCGCTCGTCGCGGCTTCGGCTCCGAAGTAGAGGAAGTCTTCCTGCCCCGGTTTCGGCTGGTTTCTGAAGCGGAGGACCGGGTTGCGCGAGCCCGCTATTCTGCCGACGCAGTGGCCGAGCATCCCCCAGTCGTAGCAGTCCCTGAGGTCGGCGTCCACGTCGATAAGGAAGTCTCCCCTGCGGTTTTCTTCAAGGTGCAGGCCGTAATAGGGCGTTTTGCCGATGACTGCCGCGGCGAGCGCGCTTACCGACGATTCACGGTTGGAGCGGGCTCCTATCGCGGAGTTGACGTACGGGGTCGCGCTTGATTCAGAGAAGGCGACGTGCTCTTTGAAGAACGGCACGTTCGAGCAAAGCCCGGGGGCGCAGTGATATGTGAGCTTGGCTCCTATCCTGCGGTAGGCGTCGCCGGTGCGCTCCGCGAGCTCGAGCTCTTCTCTCGTCACGTCGAAATATTTCGTGAGGTACTCCGTGTCCCAGTACGGGTTTGTTGTCGGAGGTACGACGCATTTCGCGCCGCCGTCGACAAGCAGTTCGCACCAGTACGTGTCGCCTTCCTGGCCGCTGAGCGCCACGTGGGCGCGCTTGATCGGGATGAGCTTCTCGGCGTTGAAGGTCAGCCCCAACGCGTAGAGCAGCTCCATCGCCTTCTGTCGTCCGGTCCCTTCGGCTCCGTCTAGGATCCGTTTCTCTTCGTCTGTCAAATACATCTCTTTACCGCCTTCCTCTGCGTTTTTATTTAATACTTTGAGCCTATCTTGTGCATCCCGTTTTCAGTATGGGAAGAGAAATTCCGCCCTGCGGCAGAATGCCCACTGACGCGCCGGGCTTCGCCGCGAGCTCGGCGTCGAGCGCCTCCTGTACGCCGCCGGCCGGTATGTATCCTATGGCGCGAATTTCTTCGTCGGAGAGCCCGTCGCTGACCATATAAACCTTGGCCTTGTTCAGCGTCCTCCGGCTGCCTAAGGCGACCACCGCCGATATGACGTCCGTGTCCATATCATACGGGGATGATTCTTTTATCGCTTTGACCACGTCTTCCATCGGAGAAGCAAGCCAGTGCGCGTAAAGCGGATGATTATGGACCATGCCCTCCGGGCACGGGGCGGCCAGGATTATCGCGCCGCCGTGCTTCACCGCAAAATACGCCGAGGTCAGCCCCTTTATACCCTGCCAGTAGTCGATGTCGGCAGGAGACGAGCTGACTACTACTATGTCCGCGAGCTCGTCCATTTCCACGCTGAATGATCTTCTCGCAAGCTCAACGCCGGCGCGGTGTGCTTTGAGATAATCGCCGCAGAATACCCCTGCGACTTCGCCCTTGTAGTTCTTCACTACGTTTATGATGAATGCTAGATTAGCCGCTTTCCCCACTGCGTCTATCCCGGCGCGGCACGGATTGCCGTCCGCCATTCCAAGCGGTATGTCGGGGCAGAACCCTGCGGCGCGGTGCGTCGCCTGTGTCGTTACAAAGTCGCATATCCCGGGCTGCACGATCTTCGCCCCGCCCGAAAAGCCTGCGTCGCTGTGCGGGACGATGTTGCCTATCCCGACAAGCAGGTCAGCCTCGAGCGCGAGCTTGTTTATGTGAACGGGCAGCTTATAGCCCTCGACGTCTATTTCCCCCATGTCCTTTATTAGGCTTGAGTCGGTCGCGTCGTGCTGTACTATTTTGAAGCGGCGAACGATTTCGTCCCCGAGCTTTGCGCGTATTTCGCCGTCCGTCATCAGACGGTGCGTGCCCGGGGCCGTAAGGAAGCTTATAGCTTCGTCGCCGATGCCGGCGTTGTTGAGATATTCGATGATTATTGGCAGGAGTATGTCGAGCGGAGTTTCCCGCGTATTGTCTTCGACCAGGAAAATTATTTTTTTCTTTCCCTTAGCCATCGCCGCCAGCGGCTCCGTACCGATCGGGGCGTCAAGCGCCTTAAAAAGCTCCGCCTTTATGTCGCGCACGGCGGGAAGATTCGTCATTTCTCCAGTAAAGAGCACTCTTGCTTCGCGTGTGTCAAATTCGAGCGATCGCTTCCCGTAAGGTATGCCGTATATCAACTGATATGCCTCCCGTCGTTAGGCAGAAGTGCTTTTATTTCGTATACAACTCACTTCATGCTAACATGATAAATTTTCTGCTCTACTGCACGCTGAACAAATATTCCAGATGAAGAAATCATATCACTATGTCCGCTTTTGTCAATATTTGTGCCGTCCGACCCCATGCCGGCCGTAATTTGGAATATGGCGGATAACGGCCGGTTTCTTCTATTTTTTTTGTATACAAAAAGGCTTTGAGAAATATACGAGATGGTGTAGAATGAGCGGTAGTCTTTCCAGATAGAGCTAAGAAAGGGGCTTTTCGGCGTGACCGCCAGAAGTACAGAAACTACAAGTTGGATAAAGGCGTATGACTGGATGAAGGAAGGGATAGAGTCATGCCGCCTGAAAATGGGCGAACAGCTTCCGGAGATGTATCTCGTCAAGGAAATCGGCGTCAGCCGCACGCCGATACGAGAGGCTATGAGGGTGCTGGAACAGGAGGGCTACATAAAGATAATCTCCAACAAGGGAGCCTTCGTCTCTGAAATCTCAGTCAACGATATAAAAGAAATATATGAGATAAGGAAGCTCCTGGAGCCGTTCGCCGCGCTTTCCGCGGCGAACGGGATACCGGAAGGCGACATCGTGGCGATGGAGCGTGAATGGAAAGCTCTCGACCGGATATTTCGCAAAAAAGGAGAGGTTGACGTCGCCAGATTGGCGTCGTTTGACTTGAAGCTACATCTCGCGATCGCGAACAGCGCGTCGAACAAGCGAATCGGAGCCATCATATCCTCGTACCACGTCCAGATAAAGCGATTTCAGCGCCTTTCCGTCCAGTCGCTCGACGACACGCAGAATTCCATAGACCAGCATCTTCGTATTATAGAGTGTCTGAAAAGGCGGAACCCGGAGGAGCTTCGCCGCTGCCTCTATGAGCATATCGTCAACAGCGAAAGCTATATAATGAAGGACTACTTTCTGAAAACGCCCGCCGATGACGCCTCATAGCGTTTTCGTCGCCGGCGCTGTCATAAACTGCGGGTTTGTAATAATATTGTGCTTGTAAATTTTTTGCGGGAGGCATAAGGATGGCAACGAAGGTAACATTTCCGAACAGCCGTATGGCTTCGATAAAGATGGCGGGAGGCATCCGCGAGATACTGGCGCGCGCGGATGAGATGGAGCGCGAGGGGCGCAGCGTCGTTCATATGGAGATCGGGCGGCCCGACTTCGACTCGCCGGAGTGCGCGAAGGAGGCTGCTATCGCCGCCATACGCGCGGGCAACGTGCATTACACAGACATGGCCGGGGCTTACGACCTGCGCTGCGCCGTGGCTGAGAAGTACCGCCGCGACAACGGCATGGACGTGGACGCCGACAGGAACGTCGTCATAACGAACGGCGCCATGGAGGCTCTCACCGCCACGTTCCTGACTCTGCTCGAGCCCGGCGACGAGGTCATAGTCCCGGCGCCGTATTTCTCGGCCTACGCAGATGAGCTTGCCATTTCAAGCGCAGTGCTCGTGCCCGTCGCGACGAGGATGGAGGACGGATTCAAGCTCCACGTCGAGGATTTGAAAAAAGCCCGCACGCCGAAGACGAAGGCGCTGCTTCTCAACTCTCCGAACAACCCGAGCGGCGCGGTGCTGACGCGCGAAAATCTCGAGGAGATAGCGGCTTTCGCGATAGAGAACGACATATGGGTGATATCTGACGAGTGCTACGAGAAGTTCCTCTACGACGGTGAGCATGTGAGCATCGCGAGCCTGCCCGGCATGGCGGAACGCACGGTGACTGTCTCCGCCGCCTCCAAGACGTGGTCGATGACCGGCTGGCGCATCGGCTGGGTCGTGGCGCCTGAGGCGATGCGCCCTTACGTCAACAAGTGCCACCAGAATCTCACGACCTGCGCCAACTCGTTCGCGCAGGCGGGCGTCGTTGAGGCGTTCGCGAACGCCGGCCCCGACGTCGAGGCGATGGTGAAGGAGTACCGCCGCCGCCGCGACATGGTCGTCTCGTGGCTCAACAAAATCGAAGGCTTCGAAGCCATAACGCCGGCCGGAGCGTTCTACGCATTCCCGCGCATTTCGTCGCTCGGCATGGACGGCTTCAAGTTCTGCTCGTGGCTGCTCGAGGAAGCCGGGGTTTCGACTGTTCCCGGCGAAGTATTCGGAATGCCCGGACACATCAGGCTCGCCTACTGCCGCGAGTACGATTACATCGAAGACGGCCTCAAGCGTATAAAGGCCGCCGTCGAGGGTCTGCGCGGGTAGCCCGCTGGCGCGGCGCAAAAAATCGTGGAATTTACGAGGCGGGCTTCGGCCCGTCTCTTTTTTACAGCTTCGCGGCGGCGGCGCGCATCGCGTCCTCGGGCGCAGGCGCGCAGCCAGTTATGTTCAAAAGAGAAAAAGTCTGCCCGGCTGCCGCGCGCTCCGTCTGAGCAGCGCCGTCCAGGCGTTTGCGGCGGGGGCCGCGGTTTCCAGCTTACGGCGAAAGCGCAAGGCGAATCACCTGATTCCGCGCCGCGTCGTGCGTTCTTGCCGCAACGCTGCGTTTCACGGTAAAGACGCGCTGCGGCCATGGCGAGGCGGAGGAATGCCGGAAAGCCGCCACATCCGGTGAAGCTCCGCGCGCGGTCCGCCGGCCGTTTTTTGTGGAATTTCTCCGCGTATGAGACATTCCGCAGACGCTCCGCGCCACCGCTTTGTTTTTTGCCGCGTTTTGTCCATGCGCGCCGCCGCGCGGTACGTTACGCGGCTTCTCCTAAAGTCCGCCGCCGGTTTCCGCGTTTTGCGCGGCCGTTACGCGCGGCGGGAGCTTCGCGCGTTTTCGCCGCGCGGCTTGAATCCTTGGAATTTTCCGGCTTTGTTAAAAAACTGTTACATTATGTGGAGTCCGTGATAAAATGAGGAGAAGACGCCGCGCGCGTGCGGCGTGTATATTATTTAAAGGCGGGTATGAAAATTATGCACGTTTTTAGGATCAGGACGATACACACGCACAGCGCGAACAATAAAAAATTTAAGATAAACATGTGCAGCGGGCCGATTTTGCCGAAGATGCTGCTCTTCGCGGTGCCGCTGATGTTTTCGAGCATTCTTCAGCTTCTTTTCAACGCGGCGGACATCATCGTCGTCGGGCGCTACGCGGGGGACAATTCGCTCGCGGCGGTCGGCTCGAACACGGCGCTCATAGGTCTGCTGACGAACCTGTTCATAGGCGTCTCGATAGGGACGAACGTCCTCGCCGCGCGCTATTACGGCGCGAAGGACGAGAAGTCGCTTTCGGAGACCGTCCACACATCGATGTTCCTCGCTGTCGTCAGCGGCATCTTCCTGACTCTCGTAGGCGTCGTCTTCGCGCGCAAAATTCTGATAATAATGCAGACGCCGCAGGAGGTCCTCGGCCTCGCGACGCTTTACCTCGTCATATATTTCTTCGGAATGACGCCGACTATGATTTATAACTTCGGCAGCGCGGTGCTCCGCGCCGTCGGGGACACTCGCCGCCCGCTCTTTTACCTCGCGGTCGCCGGGCTTATCAACGTCGTGCTGAACCTCTTCTTCGTCATCAACCTTCATCTCGACGTCGCCGGCGTCGCGATAGCGACGGTCATATCGCAGACTGTCTCGGCGGCCCTCGTCGTGCGTTGCCTCATGCGCGAGAGCGGCGGCATACGTTTCGTACTTTCGGAAACGCGCGTCCACACGGACAAGCTCGTGAAGATACTACAGATAGGCGTTCCTGCCGGGATACAGGGCGTGCTCTTCTCGTTGTCGAACGTCGTAATACAGTCGTCGATAAACACCTTCGGCGCGACGGTGATGGCGGGCAACTCGGCTGCGCAGAACGTCGAGCAGTTCGTCTATTTCGCGATGAACTCCTTCTACCAGGCGATAATATCGTTCACGAGCCAGAACATGGGCGTCGGCAACGTGAAGCGCGTGCGCCGCATACTTAAGACCGGGCTCGCGTGCAGCACGGCCGTCGGCATCGTTCTCGGAATGCTCTGCGTCGTCTTCGGACACAGCCTGCTGCGCATCTACTCGCCGAGCGAGGCCGTCATTTCGGCCGGCATCTCGCGCTTTCACATCGTCGCGGCTACGTACTTCCTCTGCGGCCTGATGGACGGCATGGTCGGCGCGCTGCGCGGCCTCGGCTATTCGCTGATGCCTACCGTCGTGACGCTGCTCGGAGCATGCGGCCTGAGGCTCGTATGGATTTTCCTGCTGTTCCAGATCCCGTCGTTCCACACAGTTACGGTCGTATATCTCTCCTACCCCGTCTCGTGGATAGTCACCTTCGGCGCGCACGTGCTCGGCTTCAGATGGGCTATGGGCAAGGCCGAACGCGAAGCCGCCGCGAAGGCGGCCGCCGCGGTGAAGGCCGCTCCGGCTCCGGCGGAAGCGAAGGCGTAAGTCTCGATTGCAAATATAGCGATAAAACTTTAGAAGAAAAACGGCTTTCACGTCATGCCGCGCCCGACGTGGCATCAGGCGGATCGTGTCAGCCGGGGCATCGCGCATTTGAAGACGCTGTATTCCGCGTCAAGCGAGGAATGACGATTAGAGCCGCTCTTTTCCTTAAACGGCTGAAAGAGCATAAAACGGCGGAGCGCCTAGGCCCCCTTCAGGCCCTTCGCGCTCCGCCGTTTTTTATTTTCTCCGCCGCTTCCGCGAGGCGGAGCGTCATATAAAGTTCGTTCTTATGCGCTCCTCGTATACGGGGCGCGGAACGCCCTTTTCTTTTCCGGCTTCCATGTTCTTGAGCAGCCACGCCATGTTCTGGCCGAGAACGCGCATCGTCTGGAGCCCTTCGCCGTCGCGCTTGACGTCCTCGGGCGTGAAGCCGTGGACCTGGTTCCAGTACTCCGAACCGACGATGTGCATATTGCAGATGGAAAAATATTTGTTGAGCCTGTCGAAGGCCGCGCTCGCGCCGCCGCGGCGGCAGGACACGACGGCGGCACCGAGTTTGCCCGCCATCCTCGGCTCGCTGCAGAAGAACAGGCGGTCGAGGAAAGCACAGAGCGTGCCGTTGGGCCCCGCGTAGTAGACCGGCGAGCCGACGACTATCGCGTCGTATTCGTCGAGCTTTTCCAGCACGTCGTTCACCCTGTCGTTCAGCGCGCAGCGTCCCGTGGTCACGCACTGGAAGCAGGCTATGCAGCCCGGCACCGGCTTTTTGCCGATCTGCAGCAGTTCGTGCTCAACGCCTTCTTTCGCGAGAGCGCCGGCAACTTCCATAAGCGCCGTGTATGTGCAGCCGTGTTCGTTCGGGCTGCCGTTTATCATAAGAACCTTGCTCATAACGTATTCCTTTCCCGTATGTCTCTTACTTCGCCGTCCGTATCTGCGAATATCCGTTCCAGGCGAAGAGGGCTTCTCTCGTCGGGTCGCCGAGCGCTTCGTCCACGGTGCAGATGTAGAGGTAATGGTCGCCCGTCTCGACGTATTCCTTGAGCGTGCAGACTATCGCGACGCGGGTCAGAGCGGGGATTTTTATGTCCGTTCCATCTACGGACGCAAGCTCGACGCCGAATTTTCCGGCTTTGTCGGTGTCGCGTCCCGTCGTGCTTCCGCATCCGGCGACGGCCTCCTCGAGACCCTCGGCGGGCATCGCGAGGACTGCTTTGCGCGTTTCGCGCACTCTCTCGCCCGTGTATGAGGTCTTCGCCATCGCGAAGGCAATCATGTCTGGGTTGAACGAGAGGTACGTCCACCACGATACGGAGGCGAGGTTCGCCGTTCCGTCGGGCTTCGTCGTGCAGACGAGCGTCAGCGGGTTCGGCGAGGTCAGGCGCGAGGCCACCGGCAGAGTGATCTTCTTCATCGTTCAGTCTCCTTTCGATACGGCGAGGCCGGCCCCTCGCGGCCCGGCTTCCTCGCCTTGCTCATATTTGATTTTAAAGTTAAAGCTCGCAGTATATTTTCGCCACTATCTTCCACTCGCCGTCGATCTTCATCAACTCGTGGTAGTCTGCGAAATCTTTGCCGTGCCAGTTCTTTATGATGACGCGGCCCACTGCGATGTCTCCCGCGATGTCGAGCACGTCGATGTGCGTCTCGCAGCCCTCCGCGGCTCCGACTTCATCGTAGAGGTCGTAGAGCGCGCCTATCGGGCCGAGCACATATTCGCCGTGTCCGGCGTGACAGCCGTTCATAACGGCCTTTTCGTGGAAGGCTTTCTTCACAGCCGGAACGTTCGCGGCCGCGCCCTCTTTGCAGTATATTTCGAGGACGGCTTTCACCGCCTCGTAGTCCGACGGTTCAGCGCAGCGCGCCATAGCCGCCGTTACTTCTTTATCGTGTCGGAGTTCTGGTTGTAGGCCTTCGCGACGCACTTCCACTCGCCGTTCATCTTGAGGAGGAGAAGCACGTCGGTGAAGTCGATCCTGTTGCCCCAGCCCTGCTCGAGCACGCGCACGACCGCGAGCGTCTCTTCGACGAGCAGCACGTCTACGCGCGCCTTGAAGTTGTCGCCGCCCGGCACCGTGTCTACATTGTGATAAAACTGCTGTATCGAGCCGTGCTCGAGGTTGCCGTCGAGATAGCCGAAAAGCACCGCTTCGTCGATGAACAGCTCTTTCGCATATTTGCTGTTGCCCTCGGCGACGCTCTTGACGAACTTCATCGCCGCTTCCTGTACCGCTTCGTATTCCTTGATGTCCGCCCTCATTTGAAAGTCCTCCATGTTTTCGTAAATCTCTGCGCGTTTCGTTTTTTCACCCGCGCGCTATCTTTTGTGTCAACGCTATAAAGATAGCAAGAATAAAAATGAAAACAAGTACGCACAATTTTGTGTGGTACTAGCTTTAATGTTTAATACTTACTTAAAGGTAATGGGGTTTGCGTCGATTGGAGGCGCGGGAAAAAATGCGCGCCCTTCGCGCACATTTGACGCGCGCGGCGATAAAAAAGCGGCGCGGTGGATATTCCGCCGCGCCGCCGCGTGTTTCAGGGATTTTCCGCCGTTAGTCGGGAAGCGCTATCGTGAGCGCGGAGTTGAAGCGGAGGCCCGTCTTCTCTCCGGCCTCGCGGCGCGCCGCGCCCGGGAAGTAATTCTCCATGACGGAGATTTTTTCGCCGCTGTCGAGCGCGACGACGTATTCCATGCGGTCGCCGCTGAACACGGCGCTCTCTATGGTGCCGCGCAGCACGCCCTCCTCGGGGCTCGCGAGCGTCACGGCCTCGGGGCGCAGGATGAGGTGTATCTTCCCGCCCGTTTTGTAGCCGCCGTCGGCGAAGAGCTTGACGGGGAACTTCGCGCCGCCCGCCGCCATCACGCCGCGCTCCGGCGACTCGACGGCCTCGAGGACGCCGGGCAGCTCGTTCGCCTGCCCGATGAAGTCCGCGACGAAGAGCGTGCGCGGGTGCGTGTAGATGTCGAAGGGCGTGCCTATCTGCTCGACGCGCCCGCGGTTCATCACCATGATGCGGTCGGCCATCGTCAGAGCCTCCTTCTGGTCGTGCGTGACGTAGAGGCATGTGATGTCGAGCTGCTTCTGTATGCGCCGAATCTCCGTGCGCATGTGCAAACGCAGCTTCGCGTCAAGGTTCGACAAAGGCTCGTCCATCAGCAGCACCTTCGGCCGCATTACGAGGACGCGCGCGAGCGCGACGCGCTGCTGCTCGCCGCCCGAGAGCTGGTTCGGGTAGCGCTTCTCAGCGCCCTTCAGCCCGACCATATCGAGAGCCTCGGCGACTTTGCGCGTCACGTCGGGGCCGCTCTCCGAGCGCATCTTCAGGCCGTACGCGACGTTGTCCCCAATGGTCATGTGCGGGAAAAGCGCGTAGTTCTGGAAGACGAAGCCTATCTCGCGCTTATTCACCATGACGTTCGTAACGTCACGACCGTCTATCAAAATGCTGCCCGACGTCGGAGTCTCGAAGCCGGCCACCATGCGCAGCGTCGTCGTCTTGCCGCAGCCGGAGGGCCCGAGGAACGTTACTAGCTCGCCGCCCTTCACATCAAGCTCGACGCGCTCGACCGCGTTGAAGCTCACGCCGTCCTTTACGAATGTTTTCCTTATATCGTGAAGATGAAGTTCCACAGCCATTGTCAGTTACCTCCCTGCCCTCTGTAGCCGAAGCCCGCGGCCCGCACGAGGAGCGTCAGCAGTCCGTTGAATATGAACACCAGAATGATCAGCACGACGGAGAAGGCGCAGGCGTTGCCGAACTGCAGCTCCGTCATACATTCGAGTATACGCGCCGTAAGCAGCGACCAGCTCACGGAGACTAGGAAAATCGTCGCGCTGATAGCCGTCATCGAGTGGATGAAAAGATATTTCATGCCCGCGAGCAGCGCGGGGACGACGAGCGGCAGAGTGACGTTGCGGAAGGTCGCGGCGGACGAAGCGCCGAGGCTCAGCGACGCCTCTTCAAGCGACGTGTCTATCTGCTGCAGCGAGGCTATGACCGAGCGTATCCCCGCCGAGTCGTAGCGGAAGACGTAGGCCGCGACGAGTATCGACATCGTGCCCGTGAGAATAAGCGGGCTCGTGTTGAATGCTATGACATAGGCGATGCCGACGACCGTGCCGGGCAGCGCGAAGTTGAGCAGCGAGACTATTTCCATAAGCGCGTTGCACGGGAAGGACTTGCGCTGCGTGATGTAGGCGACGAGCACGGCGATAAGCCCGCCGATAGGGGTAGAAACGCAGGCGATTATCAGCGTATCGACGATGGCCTTGCGCCCGTGGTTGAAGACGTATGCGAAGCTGTCCAGCGTGAAGCTGTTGTCGAGTCCCCACGTCTTGGTGAAAGCGCCTATAGTGATGAGCGCGTAGAGGAAGACTATGAAGGCTATCACGACGGCGCAGACGCCGAGGATAACCGTTTCCGCCGCGGCTCCTATGCCCTTCGGCTTGGTCTGCGCGCCGGACTTGCCGCTCACCGTGACGTAGCTCTTGCGCCCGACCCACCAGCGCTGCACGAAGAATACGAAAAGCGCCGGCACGAGCAGGGCGAAGGAGAGAGCCGCGCCGCCGCGCAGGTCGTAAAGCCCTGTTATCTGGAGATACGCCTGCGTCGGAAGCACCGGGAACTGATGTCCCGCGAGCACCAGAGGCGTGGCGAAGTCCGCGAGCGAGCATGCGAAGAGCAGAAGTATCGAGTTAGCGACGGCAGGCATGGTAAGAGGCAGAGTCACGGTGCGGAATACGCGGAACGGAGAGCCGCCGAGCGAGAGCCCGGCGTCCTCAAAATTCGGGTCGATGCAGGCGAGCACCGACGATATCGTGAGGAACGCGACGGGGAAGTAAGTCAGCGACTCGGACATCCACGTCCCCCAGAAGCCGTATATGTTGAAATCTGGAATGCCTAGCAGATTGAGCAATATGCCGTTCGGCCCGAGCGAAAGAGTCAGCGCGATGCTGCTCGTGAAGGGCGGAGAGATGAGCGGCAGCACGGTCACGGCGGAGATGAACCAGCGCAGAGGCGCCGGCATCTTTATGCGCACCACCGCGAAGGCGAAGCAGAATCCGAGCGCCGTGCCCATGACGGCGACAGCTATCGCGAGCCAGATGCTGTTCACTAAAGCGAGGCGGTCGTATGAATTGGAGAAAACCACAGCCAGGTTCTCGAAAGAAAAACCGCCATCCTCCGAGCTGAAGGTCACGGCGAGCAGCCTGACGAAAGGATAGATTATAAAGACGCCGAGCGCGAGCCACAGCGCGGCGACCACCGGCACGAGCGCAGGGTCGCGCTTCATCGACGAAGAAGCCATAAATTCGGGAACCTCCTCTGAAGACATGCCGGCTCCGAAAAGGAGCCGGCGCCGTAAAGAGCTTATGAAACTAGCGGATGACTTCGTTGACCCAGCGGTCCACGTATTCCTTGCGTTTGTCGCCCTTGTGCTCCGCTCCGACCGTCAGCAGCTTCACGTGAGACATGTCGAGCGCGGGGTTGTCGATGACGAGCCCCTTGACGACGGGGATGTAGTTGATCTTCTTGGCGAGGAAGAGTTCGCCGAGCTTTTTGCTCGTCGCCCAGTCGACGAAAGCCTTCGCCTCGTCCATGTTCTTCGCGCCGTTGATGATGCCGGTCGCCTCGATGCCGAAAGTTACGCCTTCTTTCGGATACGTTATGACGACCGGGTAGCCCTGCTGCTGAATGTCGAGCGCGTCCACAAGATAGAAGACGCCGCTCGCCGCCTGTCCCTGCGCTATCGGCAGAGCGCCGCCCGCGCCGCTCTTCGTGTAGAGCTGTATGTTCTGGTGCAGCTTCTTCTGATAGTCGAACGCGCCGTCCACTCCGTAAATGGCGATGAGCGTGTAGATGCGCTCCGTAGCCGTGCCGGAAGTGCGCGCGTCGGCCATCTGCAGGCCGTTCTTATAAGCCGGGTCTAGCAGGTCCTGCCACGACTCAGGGGCCTTCATGCCGTTCTTCTTCAGGAAATCCGTGTTGGTGAGAAAACAGAGCGGGATAAGCCCGATGCCGGTCCAGCGGTTGCCAGGGTCCCTGTACTCCGCGGGCGTCAGCTCCTGCTCCTTCGGAGCGTATTCGGCGAATACGCCCGCGTCGCAGCCCGCCGTGTAAACGTCGGCGGGGCCGCCGAGCAGGATGTCCACCTGCGGGTTTTTCTTCTCAGCGTTGAGACGCGCGAGCGCCTCGCCCGACGAGAAGCGTATGAAGTTGACCTTGATGCCTGTGTCCTTCGTGAACTGCTCGAAAACCTGCGTCGCGTACTTCTCAGGCATGACCGTATAGGCGTTGAGCGTCGCGGCATGCGCCGCCGCGCCGACAGCCGAAGCGATTAGCAGCGACAAAACGACTGCGAAAACCTTCCTGCGCATAAAAACCACTCCCGTAAAAAATTTCCCGCCGCGCGAAGCGGCGCGCGCAAAAGCGCGATGTTACTGTAACGTTACTTAAATGATAACATTATTTTACAAAAATAAAAATCGACTGAGCCGCCGCTAAAAACAAAACGGACGCTGCGAAATTTATTGCCGTTCTCATACAGCAAACAAATTATAATAAAACGGCGCGCGCCGGTGTTCCGTGCGCGCGCCGCGATTTTCTTTTATTTCCTTGAGGCTAGAACAGACCGGATACTTTTCCGTTCGCGTCTACGTCGATGTTGCAGGCTGCGGGGCGCTTCGGGAGGCCCGGCATCGTCATTACCGAGCCGGTGAGCGGGATTATAAAGCCCGCGCCGGCGGAGAGGCGTACTTCGCGCACGGTGAGGGTGAAGCCGGTCGGGCGGCCTTTTTTCGCCGGGTCGTCGGAGATCGACGACTGGGTCTTCGCCATGCAGATGAGCAGATCGTCTTTGCCTAGGTCGTGTATCTTCTTGAGGTCTTTTTCGGCTTTGTCGGTGTAGACTACTCCGTCGGCTCCGTATATCTTTGTCGCTATGGTCTCTATTTTCTCTTTCGGCGTGAGTTTCTCGTCGTAGAGGTAGTGGAAGGTGTTCGGCTTCTCGCAGGCCTTTATCACTTCTTCGGCCATCGCTATGCCGCCTTCGCCGCCTTTGGCCCAGATGTCGGATTCGACGACGGGTACGCCGAGTTTCGCGCACTTTTCCTGTATGAACTTAAGTTCTTCTTCGGTGTCTGTCGGGAAGGCGTTGAGCGCTACGACGACGGGGAGGCCGAAGGAGAGCATGTTCTCGACGTGTTTCTCAAGGTTCGGGATGCCCGCTTCGAGCGCCGCCATGTTTACTTTGCCGAGGTCCTCCTTGGCGACTCCGCCGTGCATCTTGAGCGCGCGTATCGTGGCGACGATTACTACGGCGTTGGGCTTGAGGCCGGCGAGGCGGCATTTGATGTCGAAGAATTTCTCGGCTCCGAGGTCGGCGGCGAAGCCGGCTTCGGTTACGAAGTAGTCGGCGAGTTTAAGGCCGTATTTTGTCGCCATTACGCTGTTGCAGCCGTGGGCTATGTTGGCGAAGGGGCCGCCGTGGATGAAGGCCGGGACGTGCTCGAGCGTCTGAACCATGTTTGGCTTTATGGCGTCCTTGAGGAGCATCGCCATCGCGCCCTGCGCTTCGAGGTCGCGCGCGGTGACGGGCTTGTCTTCGTAGGTGTAGGCCACGATGATGTTCGCAAGGCGCTCCTTGAGGTCTTCTATGTTTTTGGAGAGGCAGAGTATCGCCATGACTTCGGAGGCGACTGTGATGTCGAATCCGTCCTGGCGCGGAACGCCGTCGACTTTGCCGCCGAGGCCTATAACTATGTTGCGGAGCGCGCGGTCGTTCATGTCGAGGACGCGCTTGAAGACTATCCTGCGCGGGTCTATGTTGAGCGGGTTGCCCTGCTGGATGGAGTTGTCGAGCATCGCGGCGAGGAGGTTGTGCGCCGAGGTGATGGCGTGGAAGTCTCCAGTAAAGTGTATGTTTATGTCTTCCATCGGGACGACCTGGCTGTATCCGCCGCCGGCGGCTCCGCCTTTGACTCCGAATACGGGGCCGAGCGATGGCTCGCGCAGCGCAAGGGTGACTTTTTTGCCGAGCTTGGCGAGGGCTTGAGCGAGGCCGACCGAGGTGGTCGTCTTGCCTTCGCCCGCGGGTGTCGGCGTTATCGCGGTGACGAGGATGAGCTTGCCGTCTTCGTCGTCTTTTACCTTGTCCCAGAGACCGAAGGATACCTTCGCCTTGTATTTCCCGTAGAGCTCAAGGTCGTCTTCGCTTATGTCCAGGCGTTTGGCCACCTCGGTTATCGGTTCCATCTTCGCCTGCTGCGCTATTTCGATGTCGCTCAGAAAAGCCATGCGTATCACTCCTGATGATTTTTTTATATTAAAAGCGAATCGTGTAAAAAATTTATAAAATATCGAGCGCGCGTCTTTTCACGTGCCGCGTTCAGCGCGCCGCGCCGTCTATAGCCTCGTTCGAAAGTTCGTCGGCGCGTTTGTTCTGCGCGCGCGGCACCCATTCATAGGTGACTTCCATGCCTTCGGCGACGCTCCACGCCTCGCGCGCGAGCTCGCGCAGATGGGGCAGGTTTATCTTCCACTGTTTCGAGAGCTGGCTCACGACGAGCTTGCTGTCGCCGCGCACAAGGAGCTTCGTCACGCCGCGTTCGCGCGCTGCTTTGAGCAGAAGTATCGCGGCGTTGTACTCGGCTTCGTTGTTCGTTTTTTTGCCGAGATAGGCCGCCGTCTCCCATACGACGCCGCCGTCCTCGCCGGCGAGCCACGCTCCCGCGCCCGCCTCGCCTGGATTGCCGCGCGAGGCCCCGTCAAAGTATCCCGTCATTTCATTACTCCCCCCGCCGCAGTTTTTGCGTTATACTTTCCTATTATATGCGACTGAGATTCGGAGGTAAACAGATGGCCGCTGTAAAAAAGACAAACGCAGTGCGGCAGCTCGAGAGCAAAAAAATCCCGTTCGAGCTGCTTGAGTACGATATAGACGAAGAGCTGCTCTCCGCCGAGGACGCCGCGGCGAAGACCGGCATAGCCGAGGAGCGCACCTTCAAGACGCTCTGCTGCCGCGGAGACAAAACGGGCGTTATGATGGTCTGCGTCCCCGCCGGGCGCGAGCTTGACTTCAAAGCGCTCGCCGCGGCCAGCGGCAACAAGAGCGCGGAGCTCGTGCATCTCAAAGAAGTGCAGGGGCTGACCGGCTACGTGCGCGGAGGCTGTTCGCCGCTCGGCACAAAGAAAAAATATCCGGTCGTCATAGACGACTCGGCGATGAAGTTCGACTTCATCACGGTCAACGCGGGGCACCGCGGCCTGCTCTTCAAGCTCGCGCCCGCCGACCTCGTGAAGGCGACCGAAGCGAAGCTCGCGCCGATAATGAGATGACGCTGGAAGCGGGCGGCGCGGCCCCGAAGAGATGGCAGCTCCTGCTCGCGTACTTTCTCATGTACGTCGTGTGGGGCTCTTCGTATCTCGCGATACGGTATTCCGTCGAGACTATTCCGCCGCTCCTTTCCGGCGGCATAAGGTTCATGACGGCGGGACTCGTGCTTCTGCCGCTGCGCCTCGCCCGCACGCGCGACTTTCCGACCGCGAGGGGCTGGCGGCTCGCCTTCCTCACCTCGCTGCTGCCCTTCTCCGTCACCTATGGGCTAATCACGACCGCCGAGACGGTCATACCGTCGTCGATAGCGGCGCTGCTGCTCGCTATTGAGCCGCTGTGGTTCTGTCTGCTCGGCTGGCTGTTCTTCAACGGCAGAAGGCCGGCCGCGCGCCACTGCATAGGCATAGCGGCGGGCTTCGCCGGCGTGTGCATTCTTATAGCGGGAGACCCGAACGCGGACCTGTCGCTGCGCACCGGCTATACCTTCTGGATGCTGCTCGTCGTCGCGGCGAGCGTGACGTGGGTGCTCGGCGCTTTCTTTTCTAAAAATCCCGGAATCCACGGAGACCCGCTCACCGTATCCGGAATGCAGATGATCTGCGGCGGCGCGCAGATGTTCGCGCTTCAGCTCGCGCTTGCGGCCTGCACCGGCGAGTTCCCGGACGCCGGCGGATTTTCGCTGCGCTCCGGCGTCGCGCTCTGCTACCTGATATTTTTCGGTTCGCTGGCCGGCTACACATCGTTCGTCTGGCTCATGCGCTGCCAGCCGGCGAACCGCGTCGCCACGCACGCCTTCGTCAATCCCGTCATCGCCGTGATAATGGGCGGCCTCGCCGGCGGCGAACCGATACACGCGAACGTGATCGCAGCCGCGGCGCTCGTGGTCTTCTCCGTAATCGTAATGATATGGGAAAAATAAAAATAATCCTCTCTCCGCCGGAGTGATAAATGCTGTAAAATAGTGATGGAACGCTGTAAGTTTTCAGACTTCAATACCCATTGAAAGGAGACATTTCAATGTCAAGAGAAGTAATAAGCACGACGAACGCACCGGCGGCGATAGGCCCCTATTCACAGGCGATCAAGGCCGGCGGATTCCTTTTCATTTCGGGGCAGATCCCGCTCGATCCCGCGACCGGCGCCGTGGTGCCGGGATGCGTAGGCTGCCAGGCCGAGCAGTCGCTCAAGAACCTCTCCGCGATACTCGCGAGCCAGGGGCTCACGACCGCCGACGTAGTCAAGACGACGGTCTTCATCAAGGATATGAACGACTTCGCGACGGTCAACGAGGTCTACGCGAAATACTTCGCCGAGAACGCCCCCGCGCGCTCCTGCGTCGAGGTTGGCCGTCTTCCGAAGGACGTGCTCGTGGAGGTCGAGGCCATAGCGGTCTGCAAGTAAGAGATTATAAAACAAAAGAGCGGGCGCTTTCGCGGCGTCCGCTTTTTGCTGTTTTATAGTGACTTAACTTTTACATAACAACACCGTCGTTCCGCAAATGTATAGTGCGGAACCTCCGTCCTAAACACCGGGGCTGAACAACGCGATGTAGCTGCAAAAGCTGCCGCGTGATATAGGACGGAGGCCCCGCAGAGCCTGCCCCGTTTCATCGGGCACAGGAGATTTGCGGGGCGACATGATTTTTTGATGAAAAGTTAATCAACTATGAGAGAGGCGCGCCGCCGCGAAGCATGGAACCACCGGCGTCCTGGCGCGGCGGGGGCGCTCTTTTGATTTTTTATGGACTCCGGAAACGAGCCTGGCGGCCGGCGTACTTCAGCCTATCCGCCGAGTTTGCCCGTTTCGCCTATTCTTTTGACTATCTCCGCCGCGGCCTGCGTCACGGCCAGGCCGCCCTGCGAGGTCTCGCGCAGCGCCGGGGCCATCATGCGGCCTATCTGCCCCATCGAGTCTATCACTTCGTCGAGCGGTATCGCGGACTCTATGCCGGCGAGCGCCATATCCGCGCAGAGCACGCCGTTCGCGACGAGTATGCCGTTGCGCTTTATGCACGGGCACTCTACGAGGCCGCCGACCGGGTCGCATACGAGGCCGAGGACGGACTTGAAGGTCATTGCCGCCGCGTGCGCGCAGGCCGGCGGAGAGCCGCCTTCGAGATAGACGAGCGCAGCCGAGCCCATGGCCGCCGCCGCGCCGCACTCGGCCTGGCAGCCGCCGTCGGCTCCAGCGAGCGTCGCGCGGAATGCGGTCACCTCGCCTACGGCGCCGGCAGTTATCAGCGCGCCGGTCAGCAGCTCGTCCGTATCCTTGCCGCCGCCGCGGAAAAATTCCCACGCGAATATCATGCCCGGTATTATGCCGCAGCTTCCGGCGGTCGGGGCGGCGACTATGCGGCCCATGACGGCGTTGTACGAGGCTACCTCCATCGCCGTCGCCGAGGCCGCCGCTATGAACTCGCCCGCCATGCCGCCGCCGCGCGCGCGCAGCTTCGCCCCCATCGGGGCTTCTATGCGGCATGGTATCTCGTTCGCGCAGGCTTCCTTCACGCTGCGGCGCATGTCCGCGAGACGCTCAGCCATGCGCGCGCGAATCTCCTTCGCCTCTATGCCGCTATCCTTCGAGTCGAGGATTATCACGGCCTCGGGAAACGATATTTTCTTCTCCTCTGCGAGCGCGACTATCTTTTCGACGGCCTTGAGCATCAGTCTTCACCCTCTATCTTTATCACGCGGACGATGCCCGGGTGCATGTTTTTCATGACCTCGGCGTCTACGTCGGCCCCCGCGGGGTCGAGTTCTATCACCATCGTCGCGAGGCCGCCGCGCGAGTCGCGGTGCAGCTTCATCGTCGCGATGTTGACGCCGTGCGCCGAAAGATACGACGTGACGGCGCTGACGACGCCCTGCACGTCCCTGTTCATTATTATCACGGCCGGCAGCGCGCACGAGATGTCCACCTGAAAGCCGTCGAGCTTGTGGAGCATCACCGCGCCGCCGCCTATCGAGTAGCCGACCGCCTCCATCGCGCGCCCTTCGCCCGTTACGACGACGCGCACGGAATTCGGATGCGCGCCGGCGACCTCCTCAGTGTGGAACTCGAACTCGAGCCCGGCCTCGCGCGCGAGCCCGAAGGCGCGCCTTATGCCAGGGTCGTCCGGCCTCATGCCCATGAGCCCGGCGACGAGCGCCTTGTCCGTGCCGTGGCCCGCGCCCGTGCTCGCGAAGCTGCCGCGCATGTAGAGCGCGGCCTTTTTTATCTCACCGCCCCAGCACATGCGGACGATGCGCCCGATGTGCGCGGCTCCCGCCGTGTGGCTCGACGACGGCCCGACCATGACGGGCCCGATGATTTCCCAAACAGGCATACGATCACCCCGATTGTCAGTGATTGTGCGATACGAGGCTATCTTATATGAAGCGGAGCGAAAAGACAAACGCGCGCGCAAGGCGCACGGATTTCCCGTAATTCACGCGGAGTACATGCGCGCCGTCCGGCGCCCGGACGCGCGGGGCGCGCGTATGTACGCGCAAAACTCCCGTGCGCGGCTGAAAAAGAGCGCTAAAGCGCGCGGCCTTCCAGAGATGAGGCAGCGACTCATAAATTCCGAAAAAGTCCGCAGCGCGGAGACGTGCGAAAAAATTTCAGTTTCCGCCCTTGACAAATAAAATCTTCGGTGTATCATACCTCAGCAGGATAAATGAACTTTTTGTTATTTTATCCAATCTAAATAGTTAAATCTACAGCATTTTATAAACCTCCGTAAGAAATTCAGCGGAACATGAGGCTGTAAGAGACAAATTATTAGATAAATGGAGAACAAAAAGTTCAGCTAGATTTAATAAAAAATAAAATTTTTAACGGAGGTATTTTTTTATGAAAGCTGTATGCTGTGTCTGCGAGGCCGACGTCACCGTACCGGAGGATTGCTGCGAAGGCGAGCTCGTCATCTGCCCCGACTGCGGGACCGAGCTCGAGGTCGTTTCGCTCGAACCGCTCACGCTCGAGGAAGCGCCGCAGGTTCAGGAAGACTGGGGAGAATAATGGCGACGCTGCGCATTCTCTTCACGCGGCTGCGCACCGAAGAGAAGCTGCTTAAAGAGGCGGCGGAGCGCCTCGGCATCCCGTGCGAGCTTCAGCTCGTCTCCGACACCGTCTTCGGCGGAGAGCCGTTCTGTTCGCAGGAGGACGTGGTGCTCGCGAGGTGCGTCTCGCACAACCAGAACGAGGCCGTCGCGCAGATGCTCGAGACGCAGGGAATCCGCGTCGTCAACTCTTCGCGCGTCATGGGTATATGCGGCAACAAGCTGACGACTTCGTGCGTGCTGGAGCAGGCCGGAGTGCCGCAGCCGAAGTTCCTCGTCGCCTTCACGCAGGAGGGCGCGCTCGACGCGGTGGAGCGTCTCGGCTATCCCGCAGTCTGCAAGCCGGTCTCCGGGAGCTGGGGACGGCTGCTCGCGAAGCTCAACGACAGAGAGAGCGCCGAGGCGATATTCGAGCATAAGTCTATGCTCGGAGCCATTCACAACACATTCTACATTCAGGAATACGTCGATAAGGGAAGCTTCGACGTGCGCGCCTTCGTCGTGGACGGAGAGCCGCTCTGCGCGATAGCCCGCACGAGCGAGCACTGGATTACCAACACGGCGCGCGGAGGCTCGGCCTCTAATATGCCGCTCGACGACGAGGTGTCGGCGATTCTGCGCTCGGTACACGCGGCGATAGGCGGCGAGTTCCTCGCGATAGACCTCTTCAAGAGAGACGGCCAGTGGCTCGTCAACGAGGTCAACGACGGCGGCGAGTTCCGCAACTCGATAGCCCCGACCGGGAAGGACATCCCCGGCGCGGTCGTCGAGGCGGCGTGGAACAAGAGAAGATAAATTATGAATACTTATGCGGCCCGCACCCTCATAAAGCGCGGAAAGTGCAAGCGCATAAAGCGCTCGCGCAGCGGGCCGTGTATGTTTGCCGGAAGATTTTAGCGCTCTGGCGCGAACGGCGGATTCACGGCTCGCTTCACGGGAAGCGGGCCTTTTTTATGGATTTTTTAAAAGTTTTCGACAAGGGGAGAAGTTTGCATGACAGAAAGAATTCCGGTAACTATATGGGGCGCCACGGGCTTCGCGGGGGCGGAGCTGCTCCGCATTTTCGCGCGCCATCCGCATTTTGAGGTGATAGGCGCGGTCTCGCGCTCGAAGGCCGGCACGTCGGTCGGCGCGGCGCATCCGCACCTGCGCCACGTCTACAACGAAATGACCTTCATTTCGCCGGAGGAGGCTGCGGCTCTGTCGCCGGCCGTCGCGTTCCTCGCTCTGCCGCACCGCGCTTCGGCGCAGGAGGCGGTACGCAGGCTCGAAGCCGGAGAGCGCGTCGTGGATCTGTCGGCTGACTTCCGCCTGCGCAGCGCGGAGGAATATAAAAACTGGTACGGCGTGGACCATCCCGCGCCGGAGCTTCTCTCGGAGGCCGTCTACGGACTGCCGGAGCTGCACCGCTCGGAGATGGCCGGCGCGCGCCTCATCTCGGGCGTCGGATGCAACGCGACTTCGGTCATCACTGCGCTCTATCCGCTTGCGAAGGCCGGGCTTATAGAAGAAGCGCGCGTCGAGTGCCGCGTCGGCTCGTCCGAGGCCGGGGCGAACGCCGACGAAGGCTCGGCGCACGCGATGCGCAGCCGCGCGATGCGCGTCGTCAGCCCCTTCGTACACCGCCACATGGCCGAGGTAGTGCAGGAGCTTTCGCTGCCTATGAGCTCGTTCACGATGGGAGTGACGACGGCTGAGATGGTGCGCGGCATCCAGTGCCTGGCCCACGTCAGGCTGAACCGCCAGGTGCGCGAGGCGGAGATTTGGAAGCTCTACCGCGGCGCGTGGAACGGCGAGCCGTTCGTCTCCTTCACTCCCGCGAAGCCCGCGCACTTCCGCATTCCCGACCCGCGCTTCGTGCTCGGCAGCAACCGCGTGCTGACCGGCTTCATGCTCGCGGAGGACGGGCGGCGCATGATAGCGGCATCGGCTATAGACAACCTGATGAAGGGCGCGGCGGGCTCCGCGGTGCAGTGCGCGAACCTCATGTTCGGCCTCGCCGAGACCGAGGGGCTCGACATGATGCCCGTCTACCCCGCGTAGGAGGTATATAAAGATGATAGGAGTTGTAAAAATCGGCGGCGCTTCGGGCAACGCGCTCGAGCCGCTCGTTGACGAAATAGCGAAAAGGACCGCCGCGGGCGAACGCTGGATAGTTGTTCACGGCGCGAGCGGCGTCATGAACGACCTCTGCGCCGAGCGCGGCGTGGCGATACGCATGGTGACAAGCCCGAGCGGCTACAGGAGCCGCTTCGTAGGCGAAAAGGAGCGCGGGCTTTTCCGCGAGGCGGCGCTTTCCTACGGCGCGCGCATAAAGGCTCTCCTCGAAGAGCGCGGCGTGAAGGCCGAGCAGGCCGACCCGGAGCGCGCGGCCTATGCGGTCGCGAAGCGCAAGGACTTCCTGCGCGAGAGCGTAAACGGGCGCATCAGGATACTGCGCGGCAACTACAGCGGAACTGTGACGAAAATCGACGCCGCCCCGCTGACGGCCATGCTCGACGCGGGAATCGTCCCCGTCGTGCCGCCGCTCGCGCTCGACGGCGAGCTTTCTATCTCGCTCAACATCGACGGCGACCGCCTCGCGGCGCAGATAGCGGGCGCGGTGCGCGCCGAGGCTATGATAATACTCTCGAACGTCCCGGGCCTCATGAAGGACGTGAACGACCCCGGCTCGCTCATCACGTCGGGCCGCCTCGCACAGTGGGACATAATCGAACACTACGCCGAGGGCAACATGAAAAGGAAGCTCGTCGCCTGCAAAGAGGCGCTCGAGCTCTCCGTCCCGAAGGTGTATCTCGCAGACGGGCGCGTCGAGTCGCCCATAGCCAACGCGATAGGAGGCAACGCGACATGTCTGGTTCGCTGAGCAAGCTTTTCGGAGGCCGCGGCCTGGTGCTGACGCACGGCGACGGCCCGTACGTCTGGGACGCGCAGGGACGCTGCTACGTCGACTTCTTCAACGGCCACGGCGCGGCGCTCTTCGGCCACGCCAACCCCGCGCTCATGGAGGCCGTGAAAGAGGCCGCCGCCGGGGTATGGAGCTGCGGCGCGGGCTACGAATCCCCCGTGCGCGAGGAAGTGGCGGATCTTCTCACCGAGGGCATGGGGCGCGACGCGACCGTATTCCTCTGCAACAGCGGCACGGAGGCCATCGAGGGCGCGCTCAAGCTCGCCGCCGCGGCCGGCGTCAAGGGGCGCGGCGAAATAATAGCGGCGCGGCGCGGGTTCCACGGACGCACCTGCGGCGCGCTCGGCCTCACATTCAACCCGAAATACCGCGCGCCCTTCGCCTCGTTCATACACGCGGCGAAGCACTACGCGCCGGAGGACATTCCAGAAAAAATCACTGACGAGACGCTCGCCGTGTTCATCGAGCCCGTTCAGGGCGAAGGCGGCGTCTACCCCATCCCCGAAGAGGTCGGGCGCGCGATAACGGAAAGCTGCCGCGCGCACGGGACTTTGCTCGTCGCCGACGAAGTGCAGACCGGCCTCGGACGCTGCGGAAGCTTCTTCGCATCGTACCGCCACGGCCTCGACCCGGACATAATCTGCGTCGCGAAGGGGCTCGCGGGCGGCCTTCCGGCCGGCGCGGTCGTCTGGCGCAGCGAGCTCGGCGACTTCCCGCCGCACACGCACGGCTCGACCTACGGCGGCAACGAGTTCGTTGCTCGCGTCTCGGCGGCGGCGCTGAAGCTCATCAAGAGCGAAAATCTCTGCGCCCACGCAGAAGAGCTCGGCGCGCACATACGCGCGGAGCTTGGAAAGAGAGACATACCGCTCGTCGGCGCGGTGCGCGGCGACGGGCTGCTGATAGGCGTCGAGAGCGGCGTGCCCTCACAGGAGATAGTCAGGGAGCTGCAGAACGACAGGCTGCTCTCGCTTCCCGCCGGGCCGCGCGTCGTGCGCTTCCTGCCGTCATTCGCCGTGACGCGCGAGGCCGCGGAGGAGGCCGTCGAGATATTCGACAAGACGATGCGCCGCATCGCCGCGCGCGGAGGAAAGGCCTGATGCGCTTTCCCGAATCCGTCGGCCTCCTCATCGACATAGTAGCCGTGCCGAGCCCGACGCGCCACGAGGAAAACGCGGCGCGGATGCTATGCGACCGCCTGCCCCGCTTCGGATGGGAGACGGCGCACATAGACGGCGCGGGCTCCGTAATAGCGACGCGCGGCAACGGCGACAAGGAGCTCGTGCTGCTGAGCCACATAGACACCGTCCCCGGCGGCCCGGAGTTCGCAGTCACAGAAGACCGCATAATAGGGCGCGGCTCAGTGGACGCAAAAAGCCCATGCTGCGCGCTCGCGGTCGGCGGCGGAGCCGTCGAAGTGCCCGAAGACTGGCGCGTCACATTCGTCGCGGCGGTCGGCGAAGAGATAGACTCGCGCGGCGCGCGCTTCCGTATGCCGCTGCACGAGCCCGCGGCGCTCGTAATAGGCGAGCCGACCGGAAGCCAGGGGGTGGCGCTTTCCTACCGCGGACGCATACTCTTCTCGCTCGTCGCGGAAGACAGCGGCGCGCACCGCTCCGGCAGCCCCGGCCCTATGACCGCGACAGTCAACGCCGCCGCCTCGCTCGTCCAGATAACCGAGAACATGGGCAAGGGCTACAACATCGCCGTAATGGAGATGGAAGGCCACGAGGCCGGCAAACGCTCCGCCTCGATAACGATGGACCTGCGCACGCCGATAGGCGCGGACAAAGAAGAGCTCGAGCTCATGCTGAAGGAGACCGCCGCGGCCTTCGACGTCGGCCTCAAGGTCATAGAGTACGTCCCGCCGCACGAGGTGCACAAGTCCGACCCGGTCGTGCGAGCATTCCGCACCGCGATACGCGACGTGACCGGCGAACCGCCGCGCGTCCTCGCAAAGCAGGGCACCTGCGACTTCAACGTGCTCTCGCCGTGGGGCTGCCCGATGGGGGCCTACGGCCCGGGCGACTCCCGCTACGACCACAGCTCCGACGAGCAGATAGAAATAAAAGAGTTTCTGCGCGGAATCGACGTCATAAAGGCCGCCCTGCCGAAAATAATGGCGGCGATATAGCGTTCCGCCGCGGCTCCTTTTCGCGCGGCCGCCACGAAAAAATCACATTTTTAATGTATAATAGCTATTATCAAATAAAAATGTGAGCAAAGGGGGCCTCAGCGGTGACAATCAAAAAATTGGCGGCACTGGCGTTTATAATGACCGCGGTAGTTGCCGGACAGGCCGCCGCCCATCCTCCGACGAACATACGTCTCGGCTGGGACGGCGCGCACGGCACGCTCTCCGTGAAAGCGGATCACCGCGTAAACGACAAAACCAAGCACTATATAATGAGCATGGCGGTCTCAGGCCCGTCGGGGCAGCTCGTTTCCGAGAGATACGAGTCGCAGCAGTCCAACGAAGGCTTCTCCGAGACCGTGAAGCTGGACGGCGTAAAACCCGGGGACAAGATATCCGTCGAGCTCGTATGCAACATCATGGGCTCCGCCGTGCAGGAGATAACGATAAACTGAACACGCGGACACAGCACGAAGGACAGGAAAGGCTCCGCCCTTCCTGTCTTTTTGTATGCGCGCGAAAAACGCGGCGCATATGCGAAATAAAAAATCAAAGGCCGGAGATGTTTGCGGATGAACACAGCTTTTGAAGAGATAGTAAGCGCGGAGCACATAGGCTCGGACTCCAACCCCTTCGGGCTCGGAGCGCTGATAGAAAAGGCCTGCCGCGAGGGGCTGCCCGAAGCTCGGCGCGACGGGACGAAGACGTGCCTCCTCTGCGTGGACATGCAGCGCGACTTCATGGAGGGCGGGCCGCTCGGAGTCGCCGGGTCGCTTGGAGACGCCGGACGGCTGGCCCGCTTCATCTATGACAACATGACGAAGATAACCGAAATAGCCGCCTCGCTGGACACGCACTCGCCGCGGCAGATATTCCACCCATGCTGGTGGCGCGGAGCGGACGGCGAAACGCCCGCGCCGTTCACAGTGATAACGGCGGAGGACGTGAAAAACGGACTCTGGCGTCCGCTCTACGAAAAGGAGAAAAGCGAGGAATACCTCGAACACCTAGAGGCCGGCGGACAAAAGAAGCTCGTGATATGGCCCTACCACTGCATAGCCGGCACGGCTGGCTTCGCGCTGGAAAACCAGCTCTCGAACATGATGCACTTCTTCTCCGCCGCGCGGAGCTCCGACATAAAGAAAATATTCAAGGGCACGCTTCCCGCGACGGAGTTCTACGGCATAATCGCACCCGAATACGACCCGGGGGGCAACTACGCGAACCGCGAACTGCTCGACGAGCTACGGCGCTGCGACAGGCTGGTCGTCGCCGGCGAGGCGCGCGACTACTGCGTGGCGCAGAGCGTCCTCCAGATATGCGAGGCGATGGAAAAGGAGAAGAAACGCCCCGAAATATTCATCCTCGAGGACTGCATGAGCTGCGTAGGCGGCGGCACGGAGTCCGTCTCCGCGGCCTACGCCGGCTGGGCCGCAAGGTTCGGCCTGCACATCGTCAAAAGCTGCGAGGATTTCCTGTAACGACGGCAGAGTACAGGCGGGAGCAAAAAGAAGACGGCTTCGGCATACGCACGAAGCCGTCTTTCTTTTTGCGGCCGGCCGACTTTGGAAAACAGACGCCGCGCTGACGATGCCTGCCCGGCGCGGCGCGTACGCTATTTATCAGCGCCGGGACGATCAAGCTTCAGCGCCGGGTCTTCGACGCCGTTGGCCTCGAAGGCGCGGCGGCGGTCGATACAGGTGCCGCAGACGCCGCACGGCTTTTCCCCGCCCTGATAGCAGCTCCACGTAAGTTCGTAGGGGACGCCGAGGCGCAGTCCCTCGGCTACGACCTGCGCCTTGTTTTTGTCGATGAACGGCGCTTCAAGCCGCAGGGCTTTGCCGCTGCCTTCATAGACCGCGCTGTTCATGCTTCTGAAGAACTCCTCGCCGCAGTCCGGATAGGCCGCGCCAGCCGCGTCGTCGCGGTGCGCGCCGTACCAGACGCTGCGGCAGCCGAGCGAGAGCGCGACGCTCGCCGCGCAGGAGAGAAACAGTCCGTTGCGGAAAGGGACGTAGGTCGAGACCGGCGCGCCGCCCGAAGCCGCGATCTGCTCGGCGTACGGCGCTTCCGGCACTGCGGCCTCAGAGCGCGCGAGCAGAGAGCATCCGCTGTAGGCGAAGACGGCGGAGAGGTCCAGCTCTATTCCCTTCACGCCGTAACGCGCGAGTATGCGCTCCGCGGCCCGTATCTCTTTTTCGTGTTTCTGCCCGTAGCGTATCGAGAGCGGTATCACGTTTTCCTTCCCGTATTTTTCAACAGCGAGCGCCAGACATGTCGCGCTGTCCACGCCGCCGCTGAACAGCACCATCGCTTTGCAGGCCATCGATGCAACCTCAGCGGTTGTCAACTTTCTCTGGATACATGTCGTGGCGCGCCAGCCGCTCGAAGGCGACCTGCTCCCAGCGCGTGCCCTTCCTGCCGTAATTGCAGTACGGGTCTATGGAGATGCCGCCGCGCGGAGTGAATTTGCCCCAGACCTCGATGTACTTAGGGTCCATCAGGCGAATCAGATCCTTCATTATTATGTTGACGCAGTCCTCGTGGAAATCGCCGTGATTGCGGAAGCTGAACAGGTACAGCTTGAGCGACTTGCTCTCCACCATGCGCTCGCCGGGAACGTAGGATATGTATATCGTCGCGAAGTCCGGCTGCCCCGTCATAGGGCAGAGGCTCGTGAACTCGGGGCAGTTGAATTTCACGAAATAATCGTTATCCGTGTGCTTGTTCGGGAATGTCTCAAGCAGCCCGGGCGCGTAATCGTCGGGGTATGAGACGCGCTTGCCGCCGAGCAGCGAAACGCCGCTCAACTCTTCTTTCGTACGTCCGTTCATATCGTTCGCTCCTTATTATGATTTGGTTTTATATGCCGTTCCTGCCCTGCTCCGCAGCGGCGCGCGTGCGGCGCGCGTTTTCAAGCAGCTTCACGAGCCCGACTCCGGCGAAGGACGGTACGAGCTGGCCTACGCAAAGGTTGAGCGCCATCAGCGGATAGGGAATCCCGAGAATATAGGACAGATAGATGGAGACGCCGAGCCCGGGCACAAGCACGATAGGCACGGCTATCAGCATACGGTTCCAGTTTTTGCGCCGTATCAGGACGATGCACGCCGCAGCCGTCATGCCGACGACGCAGCCGCCGAGCATGTCCACGACGCCGAAGCCTCCGAAGAGCATGTTCGAGATGAAATTGGCGAGGCCGAGCGGCACGACGAGAAACGGGAAAAGATAGGCGAGCGCGTAAAGGCAGGTCGCGATGCGTATCTGGTACGCGCCGAATGAGAAGCTCGAGGTGAGGCTTAGCACTACGACATAGAGCGCCATCACCATGGCCGAAAATGTCAGTTTTTGCAGGCGGGTCATGTTGTCCGCGTTTTCCATATCCGTTTACCTCCCAAATAAAAAATCCCCGGCCTTCATCGGAAAACCGGGGATCGTCTGCAACGGTCGCTGCGCCGGCGCGCGTCCGTCCGCATAATCGCGTCCGAAGCGCGGCCTCTCGTCTATAGGCTGTTTTCGTCCCTAGTTTTGTTTTACGACAGGATGGTTTCGAACTGTCGGCCAGAGTAGGGGGACGCCGCCCCCTATTTCAGACGGTTGTCCATGATAAACGATTTCCGTCCATTTTGCAACGGCGGACGCGCGCGCTAATCGCCCGCCGCCGGCGCGGGCTGCGTTTTTTGCGGGATTGCGCGCGCCGGCAAACGAGGGGACTTCGCGGCGCGCGGCGGGCCGGTTTATGTTATACTGAGAGTTGTTTTTATTTTTCGCGGCGGCAGCCGCAGGCGGGGAATTATTATGATAGATATCACAGATTTCAGCCCGGAGACGGTGCGCGGCGGAAGCGCTCTGATGCTCGGGGGCAACGACAGGAAGGCCGCGAGCTTCCGCGCTCTCGTGGAGGCGTGGCCGCGCGCCTTCCCGGAGGACGCGCTTATCGTACTGGATCATTCCGGGCGGCTTTACGAGAGCTTTGAGGGTGATGCGGCTCTGGCGGACTTGTCGAGCGCCGGCTCCGTCGTCCCGGACCTTATCGAGCCGTTCGCGCTGAACGAGACTGCCGGAGAGTCGAGCGCGAATATCGCGAACGCGGTGCGTCAGGCGGCGTATCAGGAGATACGCTCGCGCGACGCGAACGACAAGTTTTTCGACGACCTCGGCAAGCTCGTCACCGACCGCATGATAGTCTATATGCTCGAGACGGAGCGGAACGTGCTGCTCAATATCGCCGGCGGCGAGGTGGAGGGCGTGCTTCCAAGGCTGAACCTTTTCACTATTTTCTGCCGTCAGCACAGGTATGTGGAGTCGCTGATGACGAAAGCCGTCAGCGGCGAAAAGGACGCGCTGCCGGACAAGCGCGCGATCATGGGCGCGGAGTTCCGGCGCGGCGCGCGCACGAGGGAGTACGCGCTCGCCGAGTATATTCTCGATAAGGAGCTGCGTTTCCAGAAAAACGGCGGCCGCGAGGCCCCGGTGCCATTCGCCGACCTGCTTTTCACCACCTCCGAGACCTCGAACACGCAGCGCTGCATCAAGATGCAGGCGGACGCGAGCACGGCCGATTTCCGCGCTCTGCTCTCCCTCGTAACGGAAAAGGCGGCTCTGCTGAACGGGCTGCCGACGCTGAAGCTCGGAAAATTTTTCGATTCGCCGGACGGAGTGCCGCTCTTCGTCTGCTCGTGCGGGAACGCCGCGGCGGACAGGGGCTTCGCGGCGCTGCTGACGGCGGCGGCCGGCGCGGCGGCGCAGAACGCGGGCAAACGCGCCGTGGTGTTCGTGCCGGAGCTCGACCGCTGGGGGCTCGTCAATCTGCTCGACAAGCTGCGGCAGAACTGGGACGGACTGAATTTCGTCTTCGGATACGAGAATTTTTCGCGCCTGTCGCTCGAAAGCCGCTCCGAGGAGGCGCAGCTCATCGAGACGCTTTATTCGCTGAGCGACCGCCGCGTCTGGCACGCGACGAAGGAGGAGCGGCTCAACAAAGCCTTCGCCTCCTACGTATCGGACGCCGACGTCATCTACAGGCCGGACGACCTAGACGAAGAGCTGCGAGCCGTCGAGGAGGACGGGCGCGTGCGCTACACGGCGCTCGAGGAGAGGCCGGCGGAACGCGTCCGCGAACGAATAAAGCTGCGTGCGCGGCGCGGCGCGGAAGCGAAGCTCTGGATAACGGGCGGCGCGGCAAAGAGGGAGCCGCTGACGCTCGAATCGCTGCTCGAGGAGGGGGAATCGCTGTGAGGAACGCACGGGAAAAGCTGCCGCCGCTCTGCGCAAAGTACGGACATCAGCTCGGGCGCGGAACGCGCGGCGTGGAGCAGATACTTGAGGATTTCGGCGCGCTCGACAGGATAGCGGTCGCGCTCGCCTCCGAGGAGCAGAACAATGTCGCGCTGACCGGCCCCGCCGGATGCGGCAAAACCTCCACTGTACACAAGCTCGCGGAGCTTATCGACGAGGGGCGCTACGCGCGGCTCGCGGGACGGCGCGTCGTCGTGCTCAACATCGACCTTATAAATCAGGAGAAGGAGAAGCGCGACCTGCGCTTCAAGCACATTCTCGACGAGGCTGAATATTACGGGATAATCATCTACGTGGACGAGGCGCACAGGCTGAGCGAGAATCTCGGCCCGTCGAACCTGCTCAACACCTTGAAGCCGTACATCACGAGCGGCGGGATAAGCATGCTCATTTCGACAACCTCCGAAGAATACAGGCAGTACATAGCGCGCGACAGGGCGATGGAGCGGCGCTTCCAGTCCATAGAGCTGAAGGAGCCGGACCACGAGAGGCTCGTCCGCATAATAGAGCGCGTCGCGCGCGTGCGCTATCCGAACACCGAGATAACGCCCGAGGCGATAGAGGAGACGACGAGGCTCGCCGCGCTCTGCTCGCCCGAACGCTGCGAGCCCGCGCGCTCGCTCGAACTGCTCCACTACGAGATTTCGGCGGCGCGCATAAGTCTGCCGCCGGACATCGACGTCGGGGCGATCACGGCCGCGGACGTGCGCCGCGCCGCCGCGCTGAAGACCGGCGGAAATATTGTCGGGGAGATGTAAGCATGCTCAAAGCCACATTGGAACTTTGCTCCGAATACGATCTCGAGGCGCGCTCGCGCAGCGCCTCTCTCGCAAAAAAAACGCTCGAGCAGATACACCGGGAGTATCTCGAAGCGCTCTTTACGGCGGCGCGCCGCCACAGGCTCGATATATGGGACTTCGCGCAGAAGTTCATGGACTCGCCCGTGTCGCTGCGCCTGGACAGGCCGGAGACTCTGCTGACCACGGAGTCGGAGTTGCTGTTCCGCGACTTTTCGATATACTGCGTGCAGAACCATATCGAGCTCGCGACAGCGCCTGACGCGAACGCCGGGATGAACGCCTTCCGCACCATCTCGCCGGAGGCGAAGTGGCTCGCCGCGATATATTCCGCGTGGCACGCCAAGACGGGCGAGGCGGGCCGCGAGATAGTCGAGCGCGCGCCGTCTTCGCTGCTGCGCAAGATACACAAAAAGGCCATGAAGCATCCGACGGAGGACGTGCTCGAGCTGCTGCTCGACTATTCCGCCGAGGCCGCCGAAATCTCGCCTGCCGACTGCGCGCTGCTCGAAAAGGCGCGCGCCGCCTCGGAGTAGGCGGCTTTACCGAGCAACGACCTCGCCGACCCACGGCGAATCTTCCGCGCGCGACGAAGCGTGCGGATGACGCGGGGCTTCCGTCAGTAATCTCGCCAAAACGGCGTAAATTTTTATAGCTCAGGCAAAGGCCGCCGTTCCTCCGGCGGCCTTTTTCACGCTCCGCGAAAGAGACGGGGGCGTCGCGCGGCGTCGGCATCGTGCTGGTCGGCGAGTTCATGGGATGGAACTTCACCGGCGCGCTGATGGCGATATGGGCCATGTCGGTCATGTACATCGGCGTCGCTATGATGACGACGGAGATGGCCTCGATTATAGAGGAGCCGGGCGGTCAGTACGCGATGGCGAAATCAATACTCGGCCCGCTCGCCGCGTTCAACGTCTGGCTGATAAGCGTCTTCGAATACACGATGCTCGAAGCGGCGGACGCCGTCGTCGGCGGCGACATAGTGAGCTCGCCGAACCCGGAACTCTCCCCTATGCCCTTTATCATACTCACGCTGCTCCTGCTGACGCTGATAAACTACAGGGGGATTTACGGCACGCTGACGCTGAACTTCTTCATCACCGCCGCGGCCTTCGCGAGCGTGATGTTCCTGCTCGGCTCGACGGATTTCTTCGACCCATCGCGCTCGCTGATAAAACTCGGCGAGCTGACCGACGGCCTGCCCTACGGGCTGCTCGGCGTATTCGCCGCGATGCAGTTCGGGATATGGTTCTTCCTCGGAATCGAGGGGACGGCTATGGCCTCGTCGGAATGCCGTAAAGTCGAGCGCGCGCTGCCTGTCGGGACGATGATAGGGCTTCTGACTCTGCTCTTCGGCGCGATGGCGACGTGGTTCGTCTGCTCCGGACTGGTCGAGGCGCATAAGCTCGGCGGCTCCGTCTACCCGCTCTACGACGCCGCCGTAGCCACGGGCAAGCCGCTCGTGATAGCCGTGCTTTTCGCCGGGACGGTGCTCGCCTGCCTCGCGAGCGCGAACGGCTGTATCAGCGACGCGAGCCACGCCTGGAGCGCGCTTGCCAAAGACACGATAATGCCTGCGTACTTCGCTGCGGAGCACCCGCGCTTCGGCTCGTACTACCGCTCGATAGTGTTCCTGCTGCCGATATCGCTGATGTTCGCCTTCACGGGGATGCTCGACCAGATAATCACATTCTCGATATTCTCCGCGCTGCTCGTCTACATCATAACAGCCGTTATGATGATACGATTCCGCAAAATGTACCCGCTCGGGACGATAAAGCGCGCCTATATATCGCCGCTGCACCCCGTTCCCGCGCTGGTCACGATAGCGCTGGCCAGCTGCGCGCTCTTCGGCATGTTCCTGACCTACGGCGTGAACATGCTCTCCGGCACGCTCTTCTACGCGCTGGCCTCGCTGTGGTTCATAAAACGCCGCCGCAGCCGCCTGGACCCCGGAATATTCGTCACGCCTTCGCTGAAAAAATGGGGGAAGCCTAGAGCGTAGCGTTCAACGCCGTATGGGACGGTCATAGAAACGTGATTACGAAAACCGCCCGCGTCTGAAAATCAGGAAGCTGGCGGTTTTATTGTATGGGAAAGAGATAAGCGGTTATTTTTCGCTCGCGCGGCGCTGTGTAAAACGCGCCGCGCCGAACCGCCGGAGGTTCCATAGCCACGGCCCGGACAAATTCCGCGCGCGACAGCTTCTCATACAACGGGCCGTCGTATTCCAATACGGCGACGCCGTGTGGCGTCTTCAACGTCGAGCAAGCGGCGCGCCGCGGAAAGGCTCAAAATAAGGTGCAGAACGCTATGGCGTATGTTCAAGAGCGGCGAGAAGAAATAGCGGTGCGGAAAGTCCCCGCATCCCGTCGTCACTATTCGCTTCGCGCGAGGCGTTCCATGCGCATCTGTCCGAGGTTTTCAAAGTAGTCAAGCGTCGTGTCAAGGAAGAATTTCGCGAAGCGCGATATGTAGCGGTCTTTCCTTCTTATTATTGAAAGACGCTGCGTGATAGGCTTTGACTCGTTGTGCAGAGGGAAGACGTTTATATCAGGCTCGAGGTTGTTGTTGCTGTCCGCCAGATTCATCCTCGTGGCGAAACAGGCCGCCTTGCGCCTGCGGCAGAGCGAAAGCCCTATCTGCGTGTTCGGGCTCGTGAGCAGGCGGCGCGGCGTCACGCCAGCGCCGTCGAAGCACTCTTTTATCCGCGTCCCCATCCTGTTGGAGAGCATACAGAACGGCAGTTCGGCGAAGTCGCCAAGCTCCGCGCCGGAGAGCGACCGCCTTTTCAGCGCGTCCGCGCCGTCGCCGTAATATTCCGCCAGCAGAGAGTCCGCGACGCAGAGATATACCTGGTCCTCCATCAGATGCCATTCGTTCAGCGCCGGATTGCGCTCCTGCGAGAGCACGACCCCGTAGTCAAGCGCACCGCTCTCGACAAGCGGTTCAAGCACCGAGGACGTGGCGCTCGTCAGCCGTATGTCCACCTTTGGATACTTAGAGCCGAATATGCACAACACCTCCGGCAGAAAAGCGTTCAGCCGCATCTCGCTGCCGCCTATCCGCAGAGTGCCGCGCTCCTGCCGCCCCGCGTCCGAAAGCATATCTTTCAGGTTCCTCTCGTCGCGCCCCAGCTTTTCTGCAAAGCTCAGGACGTACTCGCCCGCGCTGGTCAGCCTCGTTGGCTGCGAACGCTCCACGAGCCTCGCGCCGAAATACTTCTCAAGCCTCAGCAGGTGGTTGCTCAGCGTCTGCTGCGATATGTGCAGCCGCTCCGCCGTCCTCGTTATATGGAGGTCCTTTGAAAGCTCCGCGAAATAATATAGGCTCTGAATATCCATGAACGCTCTCTCTCACAAAAAAATTTTGTAAAAAACTCAAATTTATACTGTTTGATTAAATATTATGTATATATTACTATCATAGCGTTCATAAAACAAGCCGAGAGTAACAGGTTACGGAGGCCGGCCTTCCGCTCGCAGGAGCGCGGCGAGCCGCCGGCTGTACGCGGCTGCGCGCCGGACACGGCGCGGCGGGAGGAATAGATATGAAAATAGGATTTATAGGATTCGGGGAGGCCGCTTACAACATAGCCCTCGGCCTCGCCGGAGAAGGAGTGAGCGGTATACGCGCCTTCGACTCGATGGCCGGGGACGCCGTAATGGGAAAGCTCGTCCACGCGCGCGCGGAAGAGGCGAAGGTCGAGCTGTGCGGCTCCGCCAAAGACGTGGCCGAGTGGGCCGACGTGCTTTTCGCCGCGGTTCCATCGTCATTCACGATGGACGTCTGCCGCGGGGTAAAGGGCAGCCTGCGCGCCGGGCAGATATACGCCGACGTGAGCGCTTCGACGCCGGCCATGAAGGAAGCGATATGGAACGAAATCAGCGCGACGGGCGTGCTTTTCGCCGACGCAGCGATGCTCGGCTCCCTGCCCAAGGACAAGCACCGCGTTCCCATAACGGCGAGCGGAAACGGCGCGGCTAAGTTCAAGGAGACGATGGAGCCCTACGGCATGAAAATAATGCTCGCGGGCGAACGTCCCGGCGCGGCCTCGGCGATAAAGCTCGTGCGCAGCATATTCATGAAGGGCATTGCGGCGCTGATGATAGAGATGCTGCAGGCCGCTGACGCCTACGGCGTCTCGGACGAGGTCGTCGCCTCCGTCGCGAAATCCATGGACGGCACGCCCTTCACGAGCCACCTCGACCGCCTCGTGACCGGTTCAGCACTCCACTGCGTGCGCCGCGCGGCGGAACTCAAAGGCTCGATTGCGATGCTCGAAGAGGCCGGGCTCACCTCGGAGATGAGCGCGGCGACGAAGCAGAAGCTCGAGGAACTTATACCATACGAGTTCGCCAAGCATTACGTAGAGGCCAAGCCAGCGGGCTGGCCCGAAATAATAGAAAAACTCCGCAAAAACTAAAATATAATTGGAGGAAAACACAATGCCAGTCGGAAAGAGAATATATCTGCGCCGCGAAATGCCGGATCCCGAGATAATGAACCAGTTCAAGACGATACCGGCCTCGAACACCGCCGACGTGATGGAGAGAAACTGCGCCATGAACCCGCGCATCAGGCTCGTCAGCAGCCCGAAGGCTCAGATGATGGCCGGCCCGGCCTTCACAGTCAAAGGACGCGCGGGGGACAACCTTCTGCTCCACGCGGCGCTCAACTTCTGCAGCGAAGGCGACGTGATAGTGGTCTCCAACGAAGAGGACGACACGCGCTCGCTCATGGGCGAGATAATGATGGCGTACCTGAAATACACGAAAAAGATTGCGGGCATAGTCCTCGACGGACCGATACGCGACATCGACGAAATAGGCAAATGGGACTTCCCCGTCTACTGCACCGGCACGACCCCGGGCGGCCCGTACAAAGAAGGGCCGGGAGAGATAAACGTCCCAATCTCATGCGGCGGCGTAAGCGTAAACCCGGGCGATATAATCCTAGCCGACCCCGACGGCGTGATAGTCATCCCGCGCCGCGACGCCGCGCAGGTGCTTGAAGACGCGAAGAAATTTCAGGCCGCCGACGAAAAGAAACTCGCCGCCGCCAAAGACGGCACCGCGAACCGCGCCTGGGTCGAAAAGAGCCTCGAGGAAAAAGGATTCGAGATAATCGACGACGTGTATAGGCCGTAGGCTGAGAAGCCCGAGCCGCCGCGTTCATTTCAGACGGCGCGGGCACGAGGCGAAACGAACTTTTTCAACAGAACTGGGCGATAAATGGAGGGCACAAATATGACGCCTGCAACATTGACAATTATAATTCTGATTTTAGCCGTTATTTCCTTCCTGATGGAAAAAATACCGGTCAACATGACGATAATGCTGACAATGAGCGTTTTAGTCCTGACCGGGCTCGTCACGCCGAAAGAGGCGGTCAGCGGATTCGCAAGCACAACCATACTGATGCTTATAGGCGTCATGATAGTCGGAAGCGCGCTGTTTGAAACCGGGGTCTGCGACAAAGTCGCCGCAGTCGTGCGAAGATACGCAAAGACCGAGCGACAGATGATTTTGGCGATACTGGTCCTTTCGAGCATAATGTCAGCCGGGCTCAGCAATTCAGGCACTGTCGCGGTATTCATACCAATCATATTAGGCATCTGCGCTTCGAGCGACTTCAGCCGTTCGAAGCTGCTCATGTGCGCCTTCCTCGGTTCGATGGCCGGAGGCCGTCTGACGCTCGTCGGCGACGCGGCCATCAACGTGCTTGTCGGCGACCAGATAAAGGCGCTCGGCTATCCGTTCGGTTTCTTTGAAATCACAAAAATCGGGCTTCCGCTTACGATAGTAATGATTATCTACATTTACTTCATCGGTTATAAATTTCTGCCCGATATTAAAGCCGTCGACGATATCGACCTCGGCATATTCGAGACCAAGCCCAGGAACGCGCCTTTATGGAAACAGGCGCTTTCCGTGCTTATACTGCTCGTCGTCTTCGTCGCGATGATATTTGAAAACAAAACTGGAATCCCATCTTATATGGTGGCCATCATAGGAGCGGTTGCGGTCGGCCTTTGCGGTATCTTTACGGAAAAACAGACATATCAGCTCGTCAGCATCAAGACGGTGATACTTCTCGGCGGAATGACGCCGCTGTCGATAGCGCTGAGCAAGACCGGCGCGGCCCAGATAATAGCGGATTCGCTCATTATGATAATAGGCGGTTCGACGAACGTCTATTTCATAACCGTCGTGATTTTCGCGCTCACTTGCGTCATGACGCAGTTCATGTCAAACGTCGTCACCGTTACGCTCCTCATGCCGATAGTGATAGCCATAGCCAACACCATCGGCGTCATACCTTCCGCGCTGCTGATGGTCATGTGCGTAGCCTCGACGGTATCCATACTGACGCCGATAGCGTGTCCGCCCGCGAACCTCATCTACTCCTACGGAGGGTACAAATTCAACGACTACTTCAAGAGCAACATCGGACTCGCGATAATATTCCTCATAGTATGCGTCGTGCTGATACCGATGCTGTGGCCTCTCTACGCGTAACGCCGGTGACGCCTATGCTTGACGTAATTTTTGAAAACTGCGTGTACTCCGCCTCTGGTACGGGCGCAGACTCAAGAATCGACATCGGAATAATGGACGGTAAAATCGCGTTCGCCGCGCCGCACGGCAAACGCTCCGAAGAAGCCGTACAAACAGTACGGTGCGAAGGTCTTCATGCCTTCCCCGGCTTCATAGACTTCCACACTCACCTTTTCGCGCACGGAAGCACGTTCGGCATGGAGGCCGACGACCTGCTTACGGCCGGAGTAACGCGCGCCGTGGACATGGGAACGTCAGGCTGGGTAAACTATCCCGCTTTCCGCAAATGTGACATCGAAGGGCGCAGGATACGCATAAAAAGCTTCCTTAACGTTTCGCCGGTCGGACAGCCCGGAAAAGGAATTTCAGAGCCTCTGGAAGACGGCGTAATCTCCATATCCGACATGGCGAATGTGATAGAAAGATATCCGGGCAAGATAATAGGTCTAAAGGTCCGCATAAGCAGAAACATTGTCCGCGGCCTCGGGCTCGAACCGCTGAAAAAGGCGGTCGAAGCGGGCGAGGCCCTCGGACTCCCAGTATGCGTCCACACGACGGACCCGCCGGCCCCGACGAAAGAGATATTGAAAATACTGCGGCGCGGCGACATTTACAGCCACATGTATCACGGAGAGGGCGAGACGATTTTAAGCGCCGGCGGCAGGCTGGAGCCGGAGGCGTTTCGCGCTCGCGAACGCGGCGTACTCTTCGAAGTGGGAAACGGAAGAAAGAATTTTGATTTCAGGGTCGCAGAGCAGGCTGCGAAAGAGGGCTTCTTCCCGGATTTGATTACGAGCGACTCGACGCGCGCAACGTTCCATAAAGATGAAAGCATGTGGGACCTTACGTTTGTGATGTCGAAGTTCTTAGATTTAGGGATGAAGGCGGCGGAAGTGACGCGCAGCGTTACCGAGACTCCGGCGCGGCTGTTCGGCTTGAACGCACGGGAATACAGGTTAAAAGAAGGCTGCGGCGCTGACCTTACATTTTGCCGCATAAGCGAAACATCAACGCGCCAATACGATTCGTACGGCAATGAACGCACAGGAAAATGGCTTATCGAGCCTGTGATGACGGTACTGGGCGGAGACATCGTATATGACGTGACAAAAAATATTCAAGAGTAAGACATTCGGTAAAATAAAGGCGGCTCATCCGAGCCGCCTTTTGATTTTTGCCGGGCACGAAAGCGAGTCCATTTCACGCCAGCTCCAGATACCGCCGCGTGTACGGGCAGACTGCGAAGCATTTGCCGCAGAGGTCTATGTCTATGCCGGTGCGGGCTTTCATCAGCTCGCGCTGTTTGTCGAAGCATTTTTGGGGATTTACTATCGCGTCGCGCGGCGTTCCGGGGCTCCATAATTTTCCGCTGAGAGCATGGGCTGGGCAGGCGTCCACGCACGAGGTGCAGAGGCCGCAGCGCGGCGATAGCGGCGCGGCGCAGTCGAGCGGCGCGTCTGTGAGCAGCGTGGACAGGCGCACGGCGGAGCCGTATTCCGGCGTGACGAGCAGGCAGCTTTTGCCTATCCAGCCGAGGCCGGCGCGCGCAGCCGCCGTTTTGTGCGGCAGCTCAGTCTCGAATTCGTTTTTCTTTTTCACGGCGTCGGTCGTTACTGGCTCGGCGGCGTAGCCGCGCGCGCGGAGATATTCCGCGGCTGAGGTTATTATCCTGTTTAGGCCGTTGTTGAGCTCCGCATACATGTAATAGTAGCTTTTTGTCGGGCCGTCCGCTATTTCGCGCAGTATGTGGCGCGGCACGGCGAGCGCGACGGAGGCCGCGCGCGGGTACGAACAACCCGGTACGCCGCTCATGTCCGCGAATCCCGCGAGCTTCGCGCCTATTTCGTATAGGAAATTTCTAAATCCGTCGGAAAGCATTTTTCGTCCACCCCCCCGCTTGTGCGCAGTGTTTTCAGTTTCGCCGCGTCCGCCTACATTCTACCGCGCCGGGGCCGTGGTTTCAATTTCACGTTCGCCCGGCGCTGAGGCTTAAAATGTGGAGCCGCGCGCAAGGGGCGGGTATAATAATTATTCAGTTTTCGGCAGAGAAGGCCGCTTTCGTCATGCCGAGCCTGACATGGAATCGAATGCCGTTGTAGCTGCTTAATCAATAAAGAGATACAGCAGGCTTCACCGTCATTCCGCGCTTGACGCGGAACACAGCGTCCATAAATCCACATACATTAGGGTATTTGAAGACGCTAGATGCCGCGTCGGAGCGCGGCATAACTAGATGTGATGCGTTTCGTTTATATAGTTGACCGATGATAAATATCGCAGCGTATCGGAGTTGAAAGCCGCGGGATTCCGCGTCCGCCCAAAAAACGCGCCCGGTAGAGCCCGCCCCGTCTCATCGGGCGTCAGCAAAGCGCTTGCGTCAAAGCGTGGAATGGCAATAAAGACAGCCATTTGTCGGTTGAATATACGCTCCACCGTTATTCATAGCTCTGACGCCGTGCGCCGCCGGCGTGAACAGAGGCGCGCTTACAAAAAGGCCCGCGCTTTGCGCGCGGGCCTGTCGTCGGTTTCGATTGTCTGTTTAGAGATAGTTCGCGGCTTTGAGGACTTCTTTGACTTTTTCCTCGTTGTGCTTTGCGAACTTGATGACAGGGCCGGTGCAGCCCATCGAGGATTCGGCGTAGATGCCGGCTTTCCAGAGGGCTTTGACGGCGTTCTCTATTTCGAGGACGTCTACGCCGTGGATCTCTTCGTCGGTCGGCTCCGCCGCCGGGGCTTTGACGTCTTCTTCGGCCGCCGCCTGTTTCGGCTGCATGGACTCGATGAGTTCGTCAAGGCCGGCCGCCTTCGCCGCGGCGAGTTCCTTCGCGACTATCGCGGGCAGCCCGTTCTTCGCAGCGGCCGCGTTGAGCGACAGAGCGGAGGCGATGACGGGAGCGCCGGAGGCGCGGGAGATGATGGAGATGACTTTGTCCCAGCCTTCGCCGGCGGAGGGGCCGTATCCCCATCCCATCGCTTCGTAGTTGCCGCCGGTCGTCCAGGCTCCGAAGAGCTTCATCAGGACGTTGCCGGTGAGCGTGTCGGTGACGCAGACGTCGGAGGCTCCGGCGAGAAGGTCGTTGCCGCGGAATATCGCGCCGCCGTCTTTTCTGATGCTGTCGGCGAAGGTGATGTCGTATCCGTTCTCCTGGAGCTTCTGGAGCGCGCGGAGGACCGTCTGGGCTCCGTCGAGGTTGAGTATGCCGACGGTGGGCTTAGCCACTCCGGCGGACTTGGCGACCGCGATGCCGTAGATGGCGTTGCGGAGCATGGCCTCGGTGCGGACGGGCGACGCCGTGCCGGTTGAGGAAGCTATGAAGCAGGGCTTGCCTTTGCCGGGGGTGAATACCTTTCCTATCGTCGTGACGCCGACGGGGAAGGGATAGTGGAGCGCGACCGCTCCGGCTATCACGCCGTCGTTGAGGGCTTTTTCCATAGCGTGCGCGATTTCATGCTCGTCGGCCGCAGTCTCGATCCAGTTGAGATCCTCGTAGCCTTCGAGTTTCGGGCCGATGCAGTAGACTTTCACCGACGGGTCGTTCTGCTGCGCGAGGCGCGCGCCTTTGCAGAGCTCTTCCTGTCCGAGTTCGCTGCCGTAGGCCATGAGGCCGACGCTGGTTTTCTTGCCGCCGCCGTCCCTGGCCTCCTCTATTATTTCATTCAGTATGTCGCCTATTAAGGCTTTTACCGCTGCTTTGTCTGCCATCGCCAGCACCTACTTCTTGAGGGTAGCCGCAAGTTCTCCGAGGCTTTCGAGGATCAGTTCGCGGATTTCTTCTTTGCTTACCGCGGCTTCCTCTTTCTTGGGCTGCGGCTTCTCGATGAGGAAGGAAGCGCCGTCCGCCAGGTTCGTGAGGCGTCCGAGGAAGAGGCTTCCCTTGCCTATGATCATGGCGCGGGTCATCTTGCCGGCGTTGATTGCGTCGATGGCGTGTCCGATGAACGGAACGCCCGAGGGAATGTGTCCCTGGGTGTGGACGAAGCCGGTCATGCCGTGCTCTTTCGTGAACTTGACCATGTCGGCCTTCTCTATGGCTTTCTTCATGACTGCGAGGGCCGCGATCATCTTGAAGTTGGCTTCGGGGACGTTTCCGGCTCCGGCGGGGAGCGTTATCTCCGGGTTGTGGAGTTCGGGCGAGAACTTGTCCACGTCAGCGAAGGTGAGGCCGACCTTCTGAAGCGGCTCGTAGGTAAGGACGGAGGTGACGGCCTGCGGCGAAGCGCCGGCGCCGACGGTGTGCTTTCCTACCGCGTCGAGGCGGATGACAGGGTGCTGTCCGTCGTCGGGAACGACGAGGGCCGCGAAGGAGCCGATGCAGTTCTCAAGGGCGGGGAGTTCTTTTTTGACGTGGTCGCGCGCGTTCATGTAGAGTTTCGGGATAGCTCCGCCGGCGACTACGGCTACGTTCTTGCGGGTGCCCGCGGCTACCATCGAGGCGGCGGCGAGGGTCGCGTTGACTGGGCCGGCGCAGAATCCGCGCACGTCGCAGCCGGAGGCGTTCATGCAGCCGGCGATTTCAGCGATGGCTTTCGCGAAGTTGCCGCCGCCGCGCTGGTTCATGTCGCCCGCGGCCTCCTCGGAGCACTCGACTACGAAGTCGATGTCGTTCGGGGTGAGTCCCGCGTTCTTGATGAGGTGGAGCAGCGAGAGGACGGCGCTGGCCTTGTTGCAGATGTTGACCATGAGCTCGTAGGCGGTGAGGTTCGGGTCTACCTCGTGTCCGCGGCGGGCGCAGCCGACGACCTTGCCTTCAAAGTAGAGCGGGAGCGCGCCTTCGTTGGCGGTCTCGTGCTCTATCTCGGACATCTCGTGTCCGGCCTCGAGGCGTGCTAGTATGTCGTCGCGCATGAGCGGGTGCTTGGCGACCTTTTCCTTGACGGCGGCGGCGAAGCCCTTCTCAAGCCAGATGAGGTCGAAGACGTCGCACATATCCATGAAGGCGAGGGTCTCGTCTTCCGGCATGATTTCGCCGTACTTGCCGTAGCGGATCGATTCGGGCTCGAGGTTCTTGTACCAGGGCTGCTGGCGCTTCTCGAAGTCCTCTATCTCCATCGCGCCGATGTAGGTGAGGTTCGGGGCGTAGCGCGTGGCTTCGTCATAATTCTGTTCAAACTTGGGAAGTTCTTTGAGGAATTCCGAATCAGGATGGGTCTCTCTCTCCACGAAAGGAGTGTTGCCGTACCAGAGGGCGAGCTCCGGCGTGTGGTTGAGTGAATAGGCTGCCGCTTTGAACGCTGCGTTTGGCATTTTGTTGTATTCCTCCTGTTTTTGTTTTCACAAGCTGTATTGAAATAAGCCCGCAGGCTGTATTCTCACAATCCCATACATAAGTAATTATAAATTTCACTAGCTATTTGGTCATTGTGCAATCGAATAATAAATGTAGCCCGCCGCACTCGCGGAGCGTGTCAAAAGGACGCTGCGCGGCTTATAAAAAACGCGGGGCGGCATACGCCGTCCCGCGCAGTTTGCTGCTTTAGAATACAGTCTGCTCCGTGACCGGGGTTTCGAGGGCCTTGATGGCCTTGTCGAGTATCGCGCGGCGGATGTGGAGCTCTTCCTCGTGGCTCTTCGTAGGATCTCCGAGCGGATGGGGAATGGCTACGGCCGGGACTATGCGGTTCGCGCCGACCGTCTGGGAAATTGGGACTATCGTGCAGACGTGCACGACAGGGATGCCGTAGGATTCGATCGCTTTTACCATCGTTGCACCGCAACGAGTGCAGGTTCCTCAAGTGGAGGTGAGGATCACGGCGTCAACTCCATCTTTCTTAAGCTGCTCGCCTATCGCAAGTCCGAATTTCTTCGCGTTCGCCGTGGAGGTTCCGTTTCCGACGGTCGTAAAGAAGTATCTGTAAAGCTTCTTGAATACGCCTTCCTTCTCCATCTCGCGGAGCACGTCGACGGGGAGGACGCGGTTCGGGTCGTTGTTCGCGTAGGACGGGTCGTATCCGCCGTGGGCCGTCGCGTAGTGCTCGGCGTCGACGGACTGTACGCCTTCGATGTCGTAGGTGCCGAATCTCGTCGCGCTGGAAGCCTCGATGTGGTCGGGGTTGCCCTTCGGGACGATACCGCCGGAGGTGACGAGCGCGATGGTCGCGTTCTTCATATCGGTGATAGCCGCCGCGGGTTCGACGCGGTCGAAGCTCGGCATCGGGTATTCGGTCTCGAAGGCCTCGCCCTTGAGCTTCTTGACGAGCATGTCTACGGCGCGCTTGGCCCCGATCTCTTCCATGAAGTAGTTCACGCGGACGCCGCGCTGGATGTAGCCGGCCTCTTCGGGCGAGCCGGGCTGTCCGTTGGTCTCGATGACCTTAAGGACGAGCTTCGCCATAGCGGGGATGGCTTTGCCCATGCCGCGCGCGCTGTCTGCGGTCGGTACGATGAATACCGACTTCTTGTACATGTCGACGCCCGGGTTCTCGGTGTACATTCCGGAGACTGCGGGGATCCCGAGCTGCTTCTGCACGGCTTCCGCGACGCCGCCGGCGGCCGTTCCGTAGCGTCCCGCGTTGAAGGCCGGGCCGGTGACTACCGCGTCGGGCTTGAATTCGGCGATGAGCTTGACTATCTCTTCGGTCGCGGATTCCATGTGCTCGGCATAGTAGCCGTCGCCGCAGATTACGGTCCCGACGACTTCGCCGGCGTCGCCGAGGGCGTTGTTGAGCGCCATGCCGGGGCCGACTACTCCCTGACGCGATTCCGGCTTGACCTCGCCCGCCATTTCCTCTCCGCCGATTCCGGCGTAGAACTGGTTGATATAGTGTACTATTCTTTTCTTCGTCATTGTCTTAGTCCTCCTACCAGGTCTTGGCGCTGATCGGGTTGAATCCGAGTTCGCAGGTAGCGCCCGTGATAGCCTGAAGTTCGACCTCTATCGAGCCGTCGGGACGGAGCGATCCGTCGAATCCGCCGGCGATGATGTTGACATAGTCGCTGAATCCGATGAGCTTCTCCATCGGCGGCAGCACGATGATCATGTTCGCGTTGCCCGCCGTTACGACCGCGGTGGCCTCGGGGGCTGCGTCGGCGAGGGACTGGCTGGCTCCGTCGCGTCCGGCGTATTCGTCGGTAACGAGGACGGTCTTGATGCCGGCCTTCTCGGCCTTGGTGCAGTTCATGATGAGGTCGGCGTCCGGATTGCCGAAGCCTTCTTCGCTGACTATGACGCCGTCGACGCCGAGCATCGCGGCGAGCTTCACGGCGTAGGACGAGCTGCGCTTCTTATCGGCGAGGGTGACGTTCTCGTTCGTGATGATGACGCCGACGAAGTTGATGTCCTTGCCGTGGCGGTCATAGAGGTTGCGGATGACGGGGTTGTTGAGGTGGACGTAGGTGCTGTTCTTATCGCATGCGGAAACGCAGTTCCCGGATACGATGGCTCCGTCCATCGTCTCGTTCGGGTGGATAAGCGAGGGAAGTATCTTCTTCGCGTCCACGCCGTAGACGTAGGTGTCGTGGAGCAGTCCCTGGGTCTGGAGCATGTAGATGTAGGCGACCTTCGGGAGCTCGGGATAGGCCTTCATAGCCTCTGCGAAGCAGGGCAGCTCGTAGGTCTCGGTCGTATCGACGTGCGCACCGGCCTTCCAGACGGCCTCGGCGACGTAGAACGCGGCGCGGAAGCCGGCCATGCGGCAGGCCTTCTCGTAGTCGTGGGCTTCAAGTCCCTCGACGGGTTCGATGACGAGGACGGCGTTCATCGTCTTGGAGAACGGCGTGTAGTCCGCGCCGGGGCCCTGCATGTCGATGATGCCCTCCTGGAAGCCGACGATGCGTCCGCAGGTGAGTACCGCGGCGCCTTCGAGGACGAAAGTCTTTCCGCTTCCGACGGTCTCGACGTCGCTGAGCATTCCGGGGAATATCTGTCCCGGGCCTTCCGTCTTGTAACGCGGTTCGATTACGTCCTTCACCGGGCAGATGCGGACGGATTCGCCGGGACGGGCGAGATCCGCGTCCAGCGTCTTGAAGTGTTCGCTGTCGGCTGCGGCGGCGATGAACTCTTCTTTGTTGATCTGAAGAGTCCCGTCTGCAAGGAGCGCCGTTTTGTCGCCCCATGCTATGTTCTTCACTTTTGCCTTCTGCAGTTCGAGTTTCATGGTGATCCTCCTTGTGTTGTTATTGATGGGAAGCAGCGCGCGCAGTTTATCTGTCAACCACCTCCGAGTAGCTTTTGACCGGAGATGTCAACAATCCGTACTGACGAAAAGTCTCTTCCAACAACACGACGTCCATGTATCGGAAATCCTTTTCTATGTTATCGGCGAGGCCGCCGGGAGGCATTATGTGGTGCGAATTTTCGTAGAAGCGCACCGCATCCTCAATCAGGGACAGCGATTGAATGTCCGGCAGGCCGGTCGGGCCGTTGTTTTTTCTGAGTATCAGAGTGCGGTATGGCTGCTGGTTCGGCTTGAAATTCCCGTAAAGAGGGCTCGCGAGAAGCTCCCATCCCTCCTGGACGAGAGCGCGTCCGCGTTTCAGCACGTCGACGGACGCAGCGGCGCCCATATATTCGAGCGGCGCAACCATACCCTCAAGCGCGGGATTATTCGTTAAACAGATATAAGAAAACGAGGACAAGCCCATAGGAACACCGCCATCCGCTGATATTCCCCTGTTTTCGTCCTCGTTGAAGCCAACGATTCCAGAGTGCCGTCCAACGGTAATCCTTGTGCCTGAGAGTTTCAGCCTGTCCGGCCTTGCCCCTTCGGCGCCCGTAGTGGAGAGTGGGACTCTCTTACCGCCTTCATCCAGCTTGTTAATAGTATAACTATTTCGATCTTTCGTTGTCAACGCCGGCGCGGACGTGAAAAAAACGCAAAATACCGAAAACGGCGCTTATTTTATATCAGCGCATAAAAAACGGCGGAGTTCCATTCGCCCACCGCCGTTTTTTTGTTCATATGGTGATTTATCCGTTCTACCACTTCAGCCCGGTGATGAACACCGCAGTGATGCAGACCGGCGCGACGAGGCGGCATACCCAGAGCCACGCGCGGTAAAGCTTGAACTTGAACTCTCCGCGGTTCGTCACCTCGTCGAGCGCGTCCTTCGTCCATATCCATCCGACGAATATCGAGGTGAATATGCCGCCTATCGGCATAATGGCGTTGTTCGTGATGAAGTCCACTGCGTCGAGGAAGCCCTTGCCGCATATCTCAGGGATATGCCCGCCGCCGGACAGCGCCGAGGGCACTCCGAGCAGCGTTATCGCAAGCCCCATGACTATCGCGGACTTGGCGCGCGTCCAGCGGAGCTCGTCTACCGCGTAGGTCACGGAGACCTCGAAGAGCGCTATCGCCGATGTGAAGGCGGCGATGAAGAGCAGCGCGAAGAAGGCGAACGAGAAGAAAGCGCCCATCGGCATCTGCGCGAAGACCGCCGGCAGAGTAACGAAGGTGAGCCCCGGACCTGAGCCCGCGTCTATGCCGAAGGCGAAGACCGCCGGGAATATGACCAGCCCCGCCATGAAGGCCGCCATCGTGTCAAGAAGCACTATCGTGCGCGTCATCGTGGGCATATATTCCTTGCTGCTGAGATAGCTGCCGTAGGTGACGGTGATGCCCATTCCGAGCGAGAGCGAGTAGAAGCCCTGACCGAAAGCGGCGAGCACGCCCTCGGCTGAGAGCTTAGAAAGGTCGGGCATCAGGTAGAAGCGCAGCCCGGCCGACGCGCCCGGCAGAGTCAGCGAACGCACGATTAGCAGCAGCAGTATTATGAAAAGCATCGGCATCAGGACTTTGCAGCTCTTTTCGATGCCGCCGCTGATACCGCGGTAGACGACGAGGACGACGCCTGCCATTACGGCGCAGAGGCAGATCACCGTAAGATAAGGGTTGGCGATGAAAGTCGAGAATGATTCCGCCGCGCGCCCCGCCGCGGCCTCTTCCATTAGGCCGCCGAAGGATTTGAACATATAGGCGAGAGTCCAGCCGGTTATGACGGCGTAGTAGGAAAGTATGACGGAGCCGCAGAATATCCCGAGATAGCCTACGAGCGGCCACGCGCCGCCGCCGAGCTTCCTGTACGCGCCGGCCGCGTCAAGCTTCGCGCGCCGCCCTATGGCGAGCTCGGCAAGCAGCACGGACGCGCCTATGACGAGTACGAACGCGAGATAGACGAGGACGAACGCGCCGCCGCCGTACTTACCGGTGATATAGGGGAAGCGCCAGATGTTTCCGAGCCCTATTGCGGAGCCCGCCGCCGCCATTATGAAGCCGAAGCGGCTCCCCCACTGATCCCTTTTCCCAGAATTGGCCTCCAAAAGACCCACTCCTTTCATATTTTGCGGAACGCCGGAAAATAAAACACAAAAAGACACTTCGAGCATCTTTAACAACGTCCGCGAGCTTTTAAGTATATAACACAGAAACGACTCAAAAACAAATGTCAGATAAGTTAATTTTATATTCCACCTTGTTTTATATTCCTTTTTTAACGATGCGTTTTAAATTTTCAACGCGGCGTTTTACCTGTGCGCAGAGGCTCCGCTATAAAAAAATAAACCGCGCGGACCGTCGAGGTCTGCGCGGTTTATTTTTCTTGTAATCAATCAGTCTTCGGCCGGCACGTTGACCCTTACTATGTCAAGCGCCCGTCCTGTTTCTCCGTCTATTTCGATCACGACGCCCTGGAAGCGCACGCGCTCCTCGCACACGGCGAAGCGGCTCGGCGTCCCCATGAGGAACTTAGGCATCACCGATTCCGCGGACATTCCGATTATTCCCCCATGCCCGCCGGTCATGCCGGCGTCGCAGAGAAAAGCCGTGCCTCCCGGCAGTATCTCCTCGTCTGCGGTCTGCACGTGGGTGTGCGTCCCGACGACGGCCGAGACGCGCCCGTCGAGATAGACTGCGAGCGCCCTCTTTTCGGAAGTCGCCTCGGCGTGTATGTCTACGAATATTGACGAAACCCCGCACTCGGCGAGCGCCGCGTCCGCGGTCTGAAAAGGACAGTCGAGCGGCGGCATGAAGGTGCGCCCCTGAAGGCAGAGGACGGCGAGCTTTTCGCCGTTCTTCTCGTAGACCGCGAAGCCGCGTCCCGGCGTCCCTTTCGGATGGTTCGCGGGGCGCAGGACGTTCGGCTCGGAGTCCAGCATCGGGACGAAGTCTTTTTTATCCCATACGTGGTTGCCGTTCGTCAGGACGTCTATGCCGCATGCGAAGAGCTCTTTCATCACCTTTTCGGTGAGGCCGAAGCCGGCGGCGCTGTTTTCGCCGTTCGCTATCACGAAGTCGAAGCCGCCGAACTCGGAGCGCAGGCGCGGTATCATCCGCGCCGCGGCCTCGCGCCCGGGGCGGCCCATTATATCGCCTATGAAAAGCACGCGCATGGACGGCCTATTTCGCGTACTCGACGGCGCGCGTCTCCCGTATCAGCGTAACCTTTATCTGTCCGGGATAACGAAGTTCTTCCTCTATCTTGCGGGCGATGTCGTAGGCGAGTTTCTGCATCTCGCCGTCGTCGGTGACGGTCGGCGCGACCGTCACGCGCACCTCTCGTCCGGCCTGGATCGCGAAGGCTTTGCTGACGCCAGGGAACGCCTTGGCGACCTCTTCGAGCTTCTCGAGGCGCTTCACGTATGCGTCGAGGCTCTCGCGGCGCGCTCCGGGGCGCGACGCGCTGACGGCGTCGGCGGCGGCTACGAGCACCGCGTAGATCGTCTGAGGCTCCTCGTCCTCGTGGTGCGAGGCTATAGCGTTCACGATGTCCGGGCTTTCGCCGTAGCGCTTGGCGAGATCGGCGCCGATCTTGGCGTGCGGCCCCTCGACCTGGTGGTCGACGGCTTTGCCTATATCGTGCAGAAGGCCGGCCCTGCGCGCCTTCTGCTCGTCCAGCCCGAGCTCCGCCGCCATGACGCCCGCGAGATGCGCGACCTCAAGGCTGTGGGCGAGGGCGTTCTGTCCGTAGCTGGTGCGGTAGCGGAGCTGCCCGATTATCTTGGCCAGCTCGCTGTGCATATTCTTTATCCCCGTTTCGAGAAGCGCCTCCTCGGCGGTCTCGAGTATCTGCGCCTGGACGTCCTTTTCCGCGCGCTCGATTATTTCCTCTATGCGCGCCGGATGGATTCTCCCGTCTACGACGAGACGTTCGAGCGACAGACGCGCGACCTCGCGCCTCACGGGGTCGAAGCTGCTTAGAGTCACGGCTTCTGGAGTATCATCAACGATAAGGTCGACTCCGGTAAGAGTTTCAAAGGTTCTTATATTGCGCCCCTCGCGCCCGATTATGCGCCCCTTCATCTCGTCGGATGGAAGGTTTACGACGCTTACGACGACGTCCGAGGTGAACTCGACGCTGCAGCGCTGTATCGCCGTCGCTACGATCTCCTGCGCCCTGCGGTCGGCGTCGCGCTTGGCCCGCTCCTCAAGCTCCTTCAGGCGGAGGCCGATGTAGTGGTTCGCGTCTGCCTCGACTTCTGCGAGAAGCTGCTCGCGAGCCTCCTCCTGCGTGAGCCTCGCTATCTGTTCGAGCTTGGCGATAAGCTCCTGCTCCTGGTCGGAGAGCCTGTTCAGCTTCGACTGGACCTGCTCGTTCTTGCCTTTCAGCTCTTCTTCCTTGCGGCTGATGTTCTCAAGCTTTTTATCAAGGTTTTCCTCTTTCTGCTCGAGCCTGCGCTCCGCGCGCTGCAGTTCGCCGCGTCTTTCCTTCGTGTCGCGGTCGAGCTCCTGACGCAGCCTGTGTATCTCCTCTTTGCCCTCGGCTACGATGTCGCGCTTCGCAGTCTCGGCCTTCTTCGTCGCCTCCTGCACTATGCGGTCGGCCTCCGAAAGAGCCCCCCTGAATTTTCTCTCCTCAGTTTTCTTGTGGTATGTAAAACCTCCGAGGGCGCCTACGGCGAGCCCCGTGATTATACACAGCACGATTGTCGTGAATTCCCATTCCATTTTTCCTTTCACCTCATATTCGATTGTCATGGTACATTTGCAGTTTTTGTCAGACGTAAAATTGTATGAATACGCTACATAATGAATTTTATGCCAACGTATGGTATTTTACATAAAAAAAAGACATTTCTCAAGTGTCGGTACGCGCGCTCCAGCCTGAACCGGCGCGGCATAAGCGGCGGCTTCCGCGCGAAACAAAGAAAAGAAGATTGAAAACGCGCGCGCAAAAATAAGCGCCGCGTCATAAGACGCGGCGCTTTCTCGCAGATTTTCGCTTAAAGCGCTAGGCTTTCAGCTGTCCTTTCTCGTCGAAATCGTTGAGGGCGTTGCTGACTACCTTCGCGAGCCCGATGACGGCGATGAGGTTCGGGATGACCATGATTCCGTTGAAGAAGTCGGCGAGCTGCCATACGAGGTCGAGCTTCAGCGCGGAACCGAGGACGATGAAGAACATCGCTATGCATCTGAATATCGGGAGCGGCTTGTTGCCGAAGAGGAATTTCACGTTCTGCTCTGCGAAGAAGTACCAGCCGATGATCGTCGAATAGGCGAAGAAGAATATGCATATCGCGACGAAGGGCGAGCCGAAGCTGCCGAGGCCGGTCGTGAACGCCTTCTGCGTGAGCGCGCTGCCGCTCGTCACGCCGTCGAGGGAGCCGGTGGTGAGGATTATGAGGGCGGTCATAGTGATGATCATGAACGTGGTGATGAAGACGCCCATGATGGCGACGAAGCCCTGCTCCGCCGGATGGTTGACCTTAGCCTGCGCGTGAGCGTGCGGCGTAGAGCCCATACCGGCTTCGTTCGCGAAGAGTCCGCGCGCGACGCCGTAACGGATGGCTTCCTTCATCGTAACGCCGATGATACCGCCGGTGGCGGCAGCCGGGTCGAAGGCGCCCTGGATGATCATCTTGAAAGCCGGGATTATCATGCCGGCGTGAGTGGCGAGGATGTAAAGTCCGCCGACGATGTAGCACATTGCCATGATCGGGACGAGCTTCTCGGTGACGGATGCAAGGCGCGCCGTGCCGCCGAAGAATACGAGGCCGCTGATCACGGCGATGAACACGCCGACCGCGAGCTGATTGACGCCGAAGGCCAGGTGGAAGGACTCAGCTATCGAGTTCGACTGGACGGAGTTTCCGACCATGCCGAGGGCTATGATGATACAAACGGAGAAGAATACCGCGAGAGGCTTGCACTTGAGTCCCTGCGAGATGTAGTATGCCGGGCCTCCGGTTATTTCGCCGGTGGGCCTCCTGACCTTGTAGGTCTGAGCGAGGACCGCTTCGGCGAATATCGTGGCCATTCCGAAGAAGGCCGCGAGCCAGATCCAGAAGAGGGCTCCAGGACCTCCCATCGTGAGCGCCGTGGCGACTCCGACGACGTTTCCGGTTCCGACCTGCGCCGCGACCGCCGTGGCGAGGGCCTGGAAGGAGCTCATACCGTCCTTGCCGGCCTTCGCTCCCGAGAACGAAAGCTGTCCGAAGGTGTATTTTACCGCCAGGCCGAATTTGCGGACCTGGACGAAACGAAGGCGCAGCGTGAAGTAGAGCCCTGCGCCGCAGAGAAGCGGAACTAGACAGAAATTGCCCCACAGATAACTGTTAAGGGTGGTGATGAGTGCTGTTAACTGATCCAAGGTTACCAACCTCCATTACGTGTCTAAACGTTACTCTTTTCACTACCTATGTTGCATAATATACGCGCGCTGTCCCATCTGCCGCCTACTATACAAAATTAACTATCAGTTGTCAAACTATACAATTTATTCAATTTAATATATTTTTGACCTAACGCGCGTGTCAGTTTAAAACCAGAGTTTTTACAGCCTGCCGGCCTGTTTCGCGCTTTTCGCCAAGCGAGGCGGCGTTTCTTGTTTTTTGTGCAGAAACATAAAAAACTGCTGTAATATGGGGGAAAAATACATTTATATGAGAGATACGGCGCGTCCGAATACGCGGATACTTCGCTTTTACAGCCTCGCGGCATCGGGAAAGACGCGATGAATTTATCTCCACGCGCCTTACGCGGCGCGCTTTTGCGTGAAACGGCCGGCGCGGAGGACGGCGCAGCACTCCTATGAAAGCGGAACCGAGCTTAAGCCTCCGCCGCATTACGCGCCGTGCCGCAATATGCCGCACGTTTCGTTCGTCTATGAGGACTGCGGCCCATTACGGCGCAGGGACGAGGCGCGGCAGGCCGAAAGAGTTTCCGCGGTGAGGCCGCGTGCTGCGAGCGAGAGGACGTCCTCGCGCGCAAGCGCGGCGAGGGCGGCGTCGCGCGCGAGGTCCGCGACTTTCAGTCCGGCGGAGCCGTGCTGCGCTATTCCAGTGAGTTCTCCTGCGCCGCGCGTTTCGAGGTCGGCGCGCGCGATCGCAAAGCCGTCGTTCGTCGCGGCGAATTTTTTAAGCCGCTCCGCGTCCTCCGCCGCGTCGGAGAGCAGTATGCAGACGCCGCGCCGCGTTCCGCGCCCGACGCGCCCGCGGAGCTGGTGGAGCTGAGACAGGCCGTAGCGCTCCGGCGACTCTATCACTATCACGGTTGCTTCCGGCACGTCGATGCCGACTTCGAGCACGGTCGTGCCGACGAGAAGCTGCGACGCGTCGGAGCGGAAGGCCGACAGCGCGCGCTCTTTTTCCGTGCTTTCCATTTGTCCGTGGACGAGAGATATTTTCACCGGAGGAAGTTTTTTTACCAGCCATTCGTAACGCTTTACCGCCGAGACCGGCGAGCCTTCGCTTTCTTCGACGCGCGGGCATATCCAGTAGACGCGCCCGCCGGCCATGATTTCGCGCGCGATGAAGCGCAGCAGCTCAGTCAGCCCTGCGTAGCCGGTCGTCCGCGTTTCGACGGGAGCGCGCCCCGCGGGGACCGATTCTATTATGGATACGTCGAGGTCGCCGTAGAGCGTGAGCGCCATGGTCCTCGGTATCGGCGTGGCGCTGAGCATGAGCAGGTGCGGCTTCGACGAGCCGGATAAGAGCTTTTCGCGCTGGCGCACTCCGAAGCGCTGCTGCTCGTCTATTATCACGGCGCCGAGCTCGCGGAATTTTATTTTTTCGGAGAGCAGCGCCTGCGTTCCGGCGGCTATCCTGACTTCGCCGGAGGCTATCGCGGCCTCGGCCTTTCTGCGCGCGGCCGCAGGCATGGAGCCTTTCAGCAGTACACATTCGTCTTCGCCGAGCGGGATATATTTTTTCATCCGTTCATAAAGCTGCTCTGCAAGCGATTCAGTCGGCGCGAGCACGGCGCACTGGGCTCCGCCGTCGCATACCGCCGCCGCGAAGGCCGCGGCGACCGCCGTTTTGCCGGAGCCGACGTCGCCCTGCACGAGCCGAGCGCTCTGCGCGCCGGCCGAAGCGCCGTCTATTATTTCGTCTATGACTTTTTTCTGCGAACCGGTGAACTCGAATGGGAGGTTCTTCGTCATGGCGCGGTAGAGAGGGCCGCGTTCGGCCGCGGCGGCTCCGCTTTTCGCGTTTTTTTCGCGAGAGGCCGCCATTTCGAGCTGGAGTTCGAACAGCTCGCCGTAGGCAATGCGCCGGCGCGCATCCTTCCACGCCGGCGGGGAGTCCGGCTCGTGCATCTGGCGCACGGCCTCGGGGAGCGGCATTAGATTATTTTTTTCTCTGATTTTCAGCGGGATCGGGTCGGAGAGGAGCGGCGAGTATTTTTTCACCGTCTCCGTCACGGTGCGGCGGAGCCAGTTTTTCGGCAGCCCGGCGGTGAGCGGGTAGACCGGCGCTATGCCTTTGAAGCCGTCGGGGATTTCCCCGCCTTTCAGTATCTCGAACTCGGGAGAGAGCATCTCGAAGACGCCGCCGCGCAGCGACGGGACGCCGAAGAGCGCGGCGCGCGTCCCTTCTTTCAGCGAGTTTTCAAGCCCTTTGATGTTGAACCATACCGCGTCGAGGAATCCGCCGCCGTCGGAGAAGCGGCATTTTATCAGCCTGCGTCCGCGCCCTGGCAGAGTGCGCGTCTCGCAGCCGCGCGACTCTGCCGCTACGACCGCCGGAGCTCCGGGCACGAGTTCGGATATTTTTCTGACGTTCCTGCGGTCCTCGTATTTTCTCGGGAAGAACCAGAGCAGGTCGTAAATCGTGAGGAGGCCGAGCTTTTCGAGCAGCGCGGCCCTGCGCGGCCCCGCCCCCTTCAGCGCGGAGAGCGGGGATGCGAGTCTTTCGTCCACGGCGCGCCGCCGCTACTTTTTCATGATCTCCTGCGGGTCTACGCCGAGCATCCCGCACGCGGCCTCGAAGTCGCCGGGGTCGGATTTCAGCGCCGGTTCCTCGGCCGCTTCGGGCTGCGGCGCTTCCGCCTGGTTTTCGCGCACCTCAAGAACGCTGTCCACGGCTCCGCCGAGCTGCGAGTTCATCGCCTGGTTGAGCTGGTTGTCGAATTTCGCGAGCACTCCGCGGAACTCCTGCGCGTACATGTCGCGGATGTTGCGTATCTGCTCGACCCCGGCGCGCAGCCGTTCGGCCTCCGCCGCCGCGTCGCGGCACATGGCGTCGGCCTGCTCCCTCGCGTCGGCGATTATCTTGTTCGCCTGCTCGCGCGCGCTTTTCACGCGGTCGTCGGCGCTTTTCTGAGCCATGAGCAGCGCCTCGTGGAGCACGTCCTTCATCCTGTCGTACTCGGCGAGGCTCTCCTGCTTGGAGGCGAGGTCGCGTTCGAGCTCTTTCGTCCGCTGGTTGTAGAACTGGAGCGTCTCTGCGACGTGGTCGAGGAATTCGTCCACTTCGGCCGCGTCGTAGCCGCGCAGGCTCTTTTTGAAGGACTGGTTCACAACGTCAAGGGAGGTTAAAAGTTCCGACATGTCATCTGCTCCTTTTCGCAAGGTTTTCAGTAATTTCTGGGACCGAATATAGCGCTGCCGACGCGGACTATCGTGCTGCCCTCTTCGACGGCTACGGCGAAGTCGCCGCTCATGCCCATCGAGAGCTCGGGCAGAGGAAGCCCGGAGGCCGCGCGCAGCCTTTCGCGCAGTTCGCGCAGTCCTCCGAATGTCGCGCGCAGCACGGCCTCGTCGTCCGTGTCAGCCGCTACGGTCATCAGCCCCTCGACCGAGAGGGCCGGCGCCGAGGCCATCACGCCCTCGAGCAGCCGCTCCGCATCTTCGGGGGCGACGCCGCTTTTCGCCGGCTCGCGCGACATGTTCACTTCTATGTATACCGGGAAAGCATCTCTGCCGCCCTCGCTCAGCACGCGGTCCATCGCGCGCGCGGTGTCGAGGGCGTCTACGCTTTCGACTAAATCAAAATTCTCGAGGGCGCGGCGTATCTTGTTTTTCTGTAAATGTCCTATGAGGTGCCACGGGCACGACGGCGTGCCGGCGGGCCACGCCGCGCGCTTCTCCGAGGCCTCCTGCACCCGGTTCTCGCCTATCAGGTCGAGCATGGGCGCGGCCTCGAGCATCATTTCGAGCGGATGGAATTTCGTGACGCCCATGAGGCGCACTTCGTCCGCCCCGCGTCCGGCGCGGCGCGCCGCCTCGGCTATCTTGCCCTTTATTTTTTCTATGTTGCTTTTTATGTCGCTCACCAAAGCTGTATCCTTCCTTCTCTGGCGGACGCCGCGTCTTCGACGACCGCGTCGCCTACGGATATTCCCTTAGTCACGAGGAACATGCCGCCGCCGGTCGTCTTGCCGCGCACCGGCACGAAAACGACGCGCGCCCCGCGTATCATATATACTCCTTTTTCGCCGCCTTTTTCAAGCAGCGCTGTCGCCGGTATCAGCGCCCCGCGCGTCTGCCCGGCGTCCACTATCAGCTCATATCCGCGCGATAAAAGCATCTCTGGAGGGAACCACGGCATCGCGAGCGCGAGCTTCGTGAACCGGCCTTCCCTGCGCGTCACGCGCACCGCCGCTTCGGAGACTGTGTCGTCAGCGTCCATGCGGACGCGGAGCTTGCCCGACTTCAGCTGCTTCGCTATGTCTCCGCCGTCCGGCAGATAACCGATGAAGCGAAGCTCCTGAGGCTGTTCGGCTATCTTTCCTATCACCTGCCCGCGCGCGACCTGAGCGCCGTCGCCGAAATATTTAAGCTTGGCTTCCTGCGTAAACTCCGAGCGCTTCGCGTGCCAGAGAGCGGAATAGCGCCAGCCGTCCTCGCGCCCGTCGCGCCCCGCGACGAAATAACCCTGTTTGTAGGCCCTCACGTCGCGCCCCCCGACGCGCGCCACTACAGCGCCGCGCGGGACGCGCACAGGCCCTTTGCCGAGCGGGTAGACGCATACGCCTGAGGCGGGCGCGCGTATCATGTTCTCCTTCCACAGCAGGAAGCCGCGCACCTTAACAAGCTGCGCCTCTATGCCCGGAGTCGCCCACGTTATATCTGGGTGCAGGTATTCGTACCTGTCGAAGTAGAGCTTGAAGGCCCATATCCACAGCACGACTATGACGAGCACGCCTATCCAGTAGGTTATGCTGAACGCCCTGTTTTTTTTCTCCGGGACGTACTTCCTTACCATATTTTATTTTTGTTTGCCGTCCGTTACGCCGCAGAGCGGCGGCACCTCGGCCAGGCAGGCGCAGGCGCGCCACGCCCCGGCGGCGAGATGCTGTTCTCGGCTGAAATTACCAGTCGCGACGCCTATTCCGCGCACTCCCGCCGCGGCGGCGGCCTTCATGTCTATATCCGTGTCGCCTACGTAGACGGCCTCGGACGGTTCGGCGCCGAGGCGCGCGAGCGCCGTCAGCAGCGGCTCCGGGTGCGGCTTCGCGTGAGTCACGTCCTCGAGGCCGATTATCACGTCGAGCCTGTCGGTGATGCCGAGATATTCCGCCGGATTGCGCGCGTAGCGCCTGTTTGAGACGAGCCCGGTCTTTATCCCCGCGCCGCGCAGCGCGTCGAGCGTCGAAAGCGTGTCGGGGAACAGGCGCAGCAGCCGGCGCTCCTCTGCGCGGAATTTCGCGCGGTATTCCTCTAGCCACTCCTGGCGGAACTCGCCCCAGTACATGCGCCAGCTGTCTTCTATCGTGAGGCCTATCGCCGCCATGACCGTCTCGCGCGGCACGGGGCGCAGCCCTTTGAGCTTCGCGAACTCGTTCGTGCAGTGCTCTATGCCCCAGCTGCTGTCAACGAGCGTCATGTCGAAATCGAAAAGCGCCGCCTTTACCGGCGCTGTATCGCGCGGCGTCATTCCTCCGCCCCCAGCACGAAGCCCTTGAGATAGTCCGTCTCTGGAACTCCGAGCAGCGCCGGATGGTCCTCGGGCTGATGTATCTCGCGCACGACGCGGCATGACATCCCGGCGTCGCGCGCCGCCTCGGCGAGCACGTCGAAAAGCATGTCGCGCGTGAAGGCGTGGCTGCACGAGAGGAATACGAGATGGCCGCCGGGGCCTAGCCGCCGGAAGCCCCGCACGGCGAGCTCCTTGTAGCCGCGCCGCGCCGAGTCGAGCTGCCCCTTAGAGGGCGAGAAAGGCGGCGGGTCCATGATGACGAGGTCGTACCTCTTGCGCTCCGCGTCTATCTCGCGCATTATGTCGAAGGCGTTGCCGCAGACGAACTCCGCGCGCGAAACGTCGAGGCCGTTGAGCGCGAGGTTGTCCTTCGCGCGCGAGAGCGCCGCCTCGGACTGGTCTATCGCGGTGACGCGGGTAGCCCCTCCCCTGAGCGCGCTCGCCGTGAAATGCCCCTGATAGCAGAAGCAGTCGAGCACATCCGCGCCATTATAAAGCGGCTCGAGCAGAGCCGGGACGTGCCGCACGTCGAGGTACGCGCCGGTCTTCTGCCCGCCCGCGACGTCAACGAGCTCCGTCAGCCCGCCTATGCGCACGCGCAGCGGGCCCTCCGGAATCTCGCCGAGCAGCGGCTTCACCTCGCGCGGTATGCCCTCCTTGTCGAGGTGCTTCGTGTCGTTGCGCAGTATTATCGCAGATAATTTTCTGACCTTGCGGAAAATCTTCGCCACCTCGCCGGCGTGGCGGTACCAGCCGTAGGCCGACAGCTGGAGCGACAGCACGTCGCCGTAGAGATCCGCCGTGACGCCAGGCAGGCGGTCGCCCTCGCCGTGTACCCAGCGGAAGCTCTCCTCGCCCGCGCACCAGCGTTTGCGCGCTTCGAGGGCCGATTCGACGCGCGAGCGCAGCAGCGCCATCTGGTCAGGCTCGCGCGTGCCTAGCGACAGCACGCGGATACAGAGCGCGCTCTCGCTCCACAGCCCCCAGCCCAGCACCGCGCCGCGCCTGTCTGCGAAGGCGACGATGTCCCCGGGCGCGCAGGCCGGGACCTGAAGCAGGCTTCCCCGGAATATCCACGGGTGGCCGCGCTTCGCCCGCTCCGCCCCGGCGTCGTTCAGCACCGCGCGCCGCAGAAGTTTTTTCTGCGAAGTCACCGGCGTTTGTCCCTTTCTATCACGGCGAAGGCGTCGTGATTATGTATGCTTTCGTGGCTCGTCACCGAGACGCGGAACCAACGCACGCGCTCGTCGGCCTGCATCGCGAGCGCGAGGTCGCGCACGGCGTCCTCGACGAACCGCGGGTTTTCATAGGCGCGCTCCGTGACGAACTTCTCGTCCTCGCGCTTCAGCAGGCTGTATATAGGCGCGGAGGCGCACCTGTCGGCTATCTCTATAAACTCTTCGAGCCACACGAACGACGCGAGCCGCACCGCTATCGAGGCGTGCGCGCGCTGGTTGTGCGCGCCGTACTCCGAAATCTCCTTGGAGCACGGGCAGAGAGTCTGCACCGGTATCTCGACCGTCGTCACGAGGTCGAAGTCTTCTCCGAGCAGCGCCGCGTCGAAACGCACATCGCACCTCACGCGCCCGCGCGCTCCGCTGACGGGGGCCGTCTTCGTTATAAAATAGGGGAAATCGAATATCGCGTGCGCGTCGCTCGCGTGCAGCCGCTCCTTGAGATTGGCCAGAAGCCCTTCCATATTATGGAAAGTCACCTTCTTCTCCTGCGCGCTCAGCACCTCGACGAAACGGCTCATGTGAGTGCCGCGGTAATCCCGCGGCAGCGAGACCGAGAGGCTCACCTCCGCCACAGTCTCCTGCACGCCGTTCTCGCGGTCCGGCACCGATATCGGCCATGAGATGCCGCTGATCCCCACGCGGTCTATCGCTAGATTTCTGTCGTCGGCTTCGTTCTGAACGTCACGCATCTTTTACGTCCTCCCTGCGGCAGATCACGGAAGAGCCCTCCGTCTCCCAAAGCTGAACTTCAAACAGCCGGCAGTTGTCGCGGCGCAGCGGCGCGTCGAGCTCGCGGAAGATCCAGCGCGAGATATACTCCGCCGTCGGCTGCGGGATGACGTCGTTTATATAGGCGTGGTCGAGCCTGTCGAGCACGAGCTCCGTCACGGCCTTTTTCAGATCCACGAAGTCGTAGATCATCCCCTCCGCGTCCGGCTCGCCCTCGAGCGTCACGCGCAGATGATAGGTGTGCCCGTGGAGCCTTTCGCACTTGCCGTGATAATGTATCAGATTATGCGCCGCATCAAACTTGAAGTCCCGGCACAGCAGCATTACAAAATTCCCCCTGAATTTATATAGTATCTTTATTCTACCACGCGCCGCCGCTTTTCAGCGGCACAGGGTTTTTTCAACAATGCCGCACAGCGCGTGGCCGAACAGGATGTGCATCTCCTGTATCCTCGGCGTGGCGCTCGACGGGACGCATACGCAGAGCCCGGCTTCGCGCGCGAGCGCGCCGCCGTCTCCGCCTGTCAGGGCTATGGTGCGGATTCCCATCTTCTTCGCGGCGCGGACCGCCTCAAGCACGTTCGCGCTGTTCCCGCTCGTCGATATCGCGAGCAGCGCGTCGCCCGCGCGTCCGTGCGCCTCGAGCTGACGCGAGAATATCTTGTCGAAGCCGTAGTCGTTGCCTATCGCGGTAAGAGCCGAGCTGTTGCACGAAAGCGCGGCCGCGTCGAGCGGCTCGCGCTCCGCGAGGTAGCGGCCCGAGAGCTCAGCCGCAATATGCTGCGCGTCCGCCGCGGAGCCGCCGTTGCCGCAGACGAAAAGCCTGCCGCCTCCGCGGAGCGACGATATTATCACGGACGCCGCGGCCCCGGCCTGCGCCTCGAGCGAACGCATCGCGCTCACAACCTCGGCGTGCTCGCGGAGGTCGCGCGAGAACGAAGCGCGCGCCGCGCCGTCCTCGAACTCGGCTATAGCCTTCGCGGCATCGCGCAGGTTCCCGCAGTTCAGCGTGCCGCGCGCACCCTTCGCGTACTCCTCCGCGCCGTAGCCCGTCATTAACAGCACCGACGGAGCGCCCAGCGCCTCAGCCATCTCGAGGTCGCTTTTCTTGTCTCCCATTACGAAGGCTACGTCCGCGTCGGAAAAGCCGAGCTCCTCCTGAGCGCGCCGGACGAGCCCGAGCTCCGGCTTGCGGCAGCTGCATCCTTCGTCCGGCCTGTGCGGGCAGTGGAACCAGCCGCTCACGCGCACGCCCGAGCAGGCGAGCATCTCGTCCACGCGGAGGTGGACGGCGTTCATCTCGTCCTCGGTGAAATAGCCGCGCCCGATGCCGGACTGGTTCGTCAGCACGACGAAGCTGTAGCCCATCCCGGCAAGCATGCGCAGCCCATCCGCCGCGCCCTCGGTGAGTTCCGCGCCGTTCGGGTCGTGCAGGTAATTTTTATCTTTTATGATAGTTCCGTCTCTGTCGAGTATTATCCATCTTTTCATTTTGAATGGGATATCCTTTCTATAACGGATGTGGTCGAATATCCGTCCGTAAGCGGCAGTATAACGACCTCGCCCGCGTATTCGCGTCCCGCGACATCCTCCGGGCGGTAGTCCCCGCCCTTCGCAAGCACGTCGGGACGAAGCACGGAAAGCAGCTCAGCCGGCGTGTCCTCGCCGAATACGACAACGGCGTCCACCGCCTCAAGCGCGGAAAGCACCTTCGCGCGCGAAAGCTCGCCGTTAACGGGACGGCTCTCGCCCTTCAGCCTCTTCACCGAAGCGTCGGAGTTGAGGCCGACGATCAGCCGGTCCCCGAGAGCCCGCGCCGCGGTCAGCGAATCTATATGCCCGGCGTGGAGTATGTCGAAACAGCCGTTCGTAAAAACAATTCTCTCGCCGTTCGCGCGCCATCTGCGGCAGAGCTCCGCCGCGTCGCCGCGCGAATATATCTTGCCGCCGGACTGCGCGCCCTCCTCCGCGACCGCGGAGAGAAGCTCATCCGCCATTATCGGATATGTGCCGACCTTGCCTATTACTATCTGCGACGCGGCGTTGGCGAGCTTCGCGGCGTCGCACAGCGGGAGCCCCGCTGACGAGAAGGCCGCAGCCGCAGCTATCATGGTGTCGCCCGCACCGGAAACGTCGTAGACCTCGACGGGCCAGACAGGGATATGCAGCGCCCCGCCGCGTGAGACGAGCGTCGCCCCCTTCTCAGAGCGCGTCGCGAGAATATTTTCTATACCGTAACGCGAGGCCAACTCCGACGCGGCCTCCGCTACCTCGCCGTCTTCGTTCGCGACGGCGCGCCCAGCCGCGGCGGAAAGCTCCTTCAGATTCGGCGTAATCGCGAAAGCGCCGCGGTACGGCTCCCAGTCTGATTTCTTCGGGTCAACCCAGACCTGCATACAGGCGGAGCGCGCGAACGATATGACGCGGCGGCATAGCTCCGGCGAGCAGAAGCCTTTGCCGTAATCGGAAAGCAGGACGAGCCGCGAACCGGCGGAAGCGGCCTCCCTTATCTTTGAAACGACGCGCTCTATATCCTCGCCGCGCGGCTCCGTAAGCTGCTCGCGGTCGAGCCGCAGCATCTGTTGGCGTCCGCCGCCGAGAACGCGCGTCTTGACAGTCGTCGGGCCGAGCGGCGTTATACACTCAGTATCCGCCTCCGCAAAAACGGGCAGAGCCATGAGAGCCGCGCCCTCCGTATCGTCCCCGACGCTTCCGGCGGCGTACACGCGGACGCCCAGCCCCGCGAGGTTCGCCGCGACGTTGCCGGCGCCGCCCGCGACCAGCCGCTCCGACCGCACGCGCACGACGGGTACCGGAGCCTCAGGCGAAATGCGCGACACCTCGCCCGTCACATAACGGTCGAGCATAAAATCGCCCGCGACGACGGCGGGAAAACGCCGGAACCCGCCGAGCAGAAGCTCGCGGGCAAGGATCATCGTTTCGTGTGAAAAATTCGCAGAAAGCCTCATCGTCCGTCCCCGAGATCAAATTTTGCGCGGCCGCCGTTTTTTCCGTAAACCGCGCCATTTTAGCTAATTGTATCATTACGCACGAAATATTAGCGGAAATCGCGCGGCAAAACTAATATAATAATAACCGTATCAAATCAACACAACGGGGTGGTAACATGGAGAAGAAAACCGTAACTATACTGCTCGGCAGCCCGCGCAAAGACGGAAACACCGAAACCATAGCCAAGGCGCTCGCCAAGGGCGCTGAGGAAAACGGCTGCGAAGTGCGCACGCTGCGGCTGCAGGGGAAGAAGCTCAACGGGTGCATGGACTGCCGCCACTGCTGGGCGACGGGCGCGCCCTGCGTCCAGAAGGACGACATGGGCGAAGTCCACGAAGCGATAGCCGCCGCGGACGTCATCGTCTTCGCGTCGCCGCTTTACTTCTATTCGTGGAGCGCGCAGATAAAGCCCGTCTGGGACAGGCTGCTGCCCTTCTACGCCGAAAATTCTAAGATAGACGTGCGCGGCAAGAAAGCCGTGCTCATATCCGCGGCCGGCGACACGGAACCGGAATGCTTCGGCGGGCTCAAAGAGTCGTTCCGACTCGCCTGCGGCTACACGCAATGGGAAATCGCGGGCGAAATATACGCGCTCGGCCTATACCCGAAGGACGCGGCTGCGAACGAAGGCCAGAAATATATAGAAGAAGCGTACGAACTCGGAAAGAGGCTGTAAAAAATGAAAAACTGCGTAGTGACGGGCGGAGCCGGATACGTCGGCAGCCATTGCTGCAAAGCTCTGGCGCAGGCCGGATACACCCCTGTAACGGTGGACAATCTTTTCCGCGGGCACAAAAAACTGGTAAAATGGGGCCCCTTCCGCGAATGCGACGTGCTCGACACAGACGGGCTCGTAAAGATATTTGAAGAATTCAAGCCCGAAGCCGTCTTTCACTTCGCGGGGCTCACATACGTCGGCGAATCCGTGGCGAAGCCGGAGGACTACTACCGCGTCAACACTGCCGGCACTCTCTCGCTGCTATCCGCGATGCTGCGCTGCGGCTGCGACAAGATAATCTTCTCGAGCACCGCCGCGACCTACGGCGACCCGCGCTACACCCCGATAGACGAAAAACATCCGCAGAACCCGATAAACCCGTACGGCTGGAGCAAGCTCTTCATCGAGCGCATGATGGAAGACTTCTCAGCCGCCCACGGCATAAAATTCGCGGCGCTGCGCTACTTCAACGCCTCCGGCGCGGACCCGGAGTGCGAGACGGGCGAACTGCACGAGCCAGAGACGCACCTTATCCCGCTGATACTCTTCGCCGCCCTCGGACGGCGCGAGAACATCAAAATTTTCGGACGCGACTACGACACGCCCGACGGTACGGCCGTGCGCGACTACGTCCACGTCACAGACCTCGCCTCGGCCCACCTTAAAGCCCTCGAAAAGCTTGAATCGGACGGCGTGAACCTAAAGCTCAACCTCGGCACCGGCTCCGGTTACTCCGTGCTCGAAGTGATAAAATCCGTCGAACGCGTCTCCGGCAGAAAAGTCCCCGCGCTGGACGCGCCGCGCCGCGCCGGAGACCCGCCTGTGCTGGTGGCGGACTCCGCCGCAGCGCGGCAGACGCTCGGCTGGGAGCTGAAACACTCCTCGATAGACGAAATCGTCGAAACGGCGATGCGCTGGCACGAGAGGAACTGAATGATACGCCGCGGAGGGGCTTCGTTTACAGAGCCCCTCCGTTTTGTTTCTAGCATATTGACTGAAGTCATATGCGTATGTAATCATATTGGCGCTTGGCGAAAAAGGTGTACTTTTTTCGCCGATTCCCTAACCTTTTCAAGATAACGCAAAAAACATCGAAAAACGGCAAAAACATCTCTTCGGCATCAAGATACTAATGATATGCCTGTAAAGAGAAATAAATCATACGTGGCGAAAAAAGTACACCTTTTTCGCCGCCTGCTATTGCGCCCATAATTGAAGCTGAATGATATCCTGCTTTGGAGGTTATGCCGTTTGCTCTTCAACTCGTACGTTTTCATATTCATCTTCCTTCCGGCGACGTTTATCATATGGCGCTCGCTATGCGCAAAGAAAAAGACAACGGCGGCGATATACTGGCTGCTCTCGGCGTCGCTCTTCTTCTACGGCTACTGGAACCCGCCATACCTGCTCCTGCTGTTGGCCTCGATAGCCGTCAACTTCACGATACAGCGCATGATAGCGAAGACCGCCCCTTCAAGGACGGCGAAGCTGTGGCTGACCGCCGGAGTGGTCATGAACCTAGCGCTGATAGGATACTACAAATACGCCGACTTCTTCGCCTCTAACATAGCGCTGATGACAGGGACCCCGTGGCGGCACATCGAAATATTTCTCCCGCTCGGAATATCCTTCTTCACATTCCAACAGATAGCCTGCTTAGCTGATACGTACCACGGCAAACTCGGCATTATTCCGTTCCGTCATTACGCGCTCTTCGTCTCATTCTTCCCTCAGCTCATAGCGGGGCCGATAGTGCTCGCCGACAAAATAATCCCGCAATTTTCCGATAAAAGGATATTCTGCCTCTCGTGGAAGAATATCTGCATCGGGCTGACGCTCTTCTCGATAGGGCTTTTCAAAAAAGTAATCATCGCCGACACCTTCTCGCCGTGGACGGCGCTCGCCTTCGAAGCGGAGCATCCGCTGACTCTGCTCGAAGCGTGGGGAGGCGCTCTCGCTTACACCATCCAGCTTTATTTCGACTTTTCCGGCTACTCCGACATGGCGCTCGGGCTCGCCTCGTTCTTCAACATAAAGCTGCCGCTCAATTTCAACTCGCCATACAAAGCCCGCTCCATCATTGACTTCTGGCGCAGATGGCACATGACGCTCTCGGCCTTCCTGCGCGACTATCTCTACATTCCGCTCGGCGGCAACAGAAAGGGCAAAACGCGCCGCTACGTCAATCTTATGATCACGATGCTGCTCGGCGGACTCTGGCACGGCGCTGGCTGGACCTTCGTGATATGGGGCGGCCTCCACGGCCTTTATCTGACGGCCAATCATTTCTGGCGCGAGCACAGCCCGGTGCGGCTTCCGTCGTTCTTCTGGTGGCTGCTGACGTTCCTGTCCGTAGTCATCGCGTGGGTGTTCTTCCGCGCAGAATCCGCGTCGCAGGCAATAGAGATATTAAAAGGCATGGCCGGCATGAACGGCTTCGTCGTCCCGTCGGACTACGTGCCCGGCTGGCTGGCCTCGATTCTCTCGTCGCTTGGAGTATCCGTGCTCGACTACACGCCGATGTGGGCGTTCGAGCGCCGCGAGATAATCAATATAACGCTCGCCGTGCTCGCGTGCGTCTTCGCGCCGAACGCATACGAAATAACGTCAAGAGCCGACTTTACGCGAAGGCAGTGGCTCACGGCGGCGGCCGCCTGCACACTGGCGCTCACGTCGGTGCTCTCAATGTACCACGTTTCCGAATTCCTCTATTTCCAGTTTTAAGGCGGTGCCGCGAAGATGCTGAAAAATAAAATTTACAGGAAATGGGCCGTACATTTTTTATCTATTTTTGCAATCGTCACGGCCGTTACAATGGCGATAAACTACGCGGTAGACCCGATGTGGTGCTTCGATCACGAAACGCCGTTCGCCGTATGGCGTGAGGTCATAGACGAACGCGAACAAAAAACCAATCTGCTGCGGTTCAGGGATTTCGACATAGACGCTTTAGTTATCGGCAGCAGCCGCGTCATGCAGATTGATCCGGAACAAGTCGGAGAAAACGCCTTCAACATGGGCTTCTCAGCCTGCATGCCTCTGGAATATCCGACGCTTATGGAGGTTTTTTACCGTACGAAACGACATTATCCAAAGAAAATACTTGTCGGCCTCGACTTCTTCGGGGCCGGCGTCAACTACGCGAGCGGAGACAGCGAGAACAGGGCGCTCCAATCCCTGGCTCAACTCAATGAAAACGCGTTCGTTTACAAACTTGAAAAATTGGCCAGCATCGAGCTTGCGCGCAAGAGCGTCAACTTGATCCGCAAAAATATGAAGATAGATGAAGACGGCATAGCATACGCGGACATAAAATACAGTTCCGGATACATGGGGACGAAAGCATATTATCCCCCGGCCGCCGATATAGAGCAGAAAAAGAGCATGTGCAGGAGCATTTATTACGATTTCATGAAAATATACGAATTTTTCGAGTACAGCGAACATTACAAAGAATATCTGTCATCTCTCATCAAACCGCCGGTGAACGCCGAGGTCATGCCGTTCGTCACGCCTGAGGGAACTTTAACGATGCGCCTTATAGCGAAAACGCCCGGGCGCCTCGACGATTACGAAAGGATGCTGCGCGAGTCGGTCGAAGTTTTCGGCGGCGTATGGAATTTTATGTACGTCAACTCGGTCACGTCGAACCACGAATACTGGCGCGAACCAAGCCACTGTCTCGACCAGGTCAACGAATGGGTGCTGGAAAGGATGTTGGGCACAGGAAATCCTCCGTCTGACTTCGGCGTGTACGTCACGCGCGAGAATATAGACGAGCACGTCAAAGAAGTGCGGGCGCAGCTTATCGCTCTGCGCGAGACAAAGGATTCTTGGGACACATTCATGGACGAATGATTTTTAGAGTTTTATCTCCTCCATGGCCGTGTACCAGTGTCCGCCGCTGTCCTTAAAGGAATAATACAGTTTCCATTCACAGACACCGCCATCTTTCACGAGCGCGGCTTTATACAGGCTTTCTTCTCCCGCCTCCGAAATTGGGTCGAGGCGTCTGCCGTGAATCACGCGCCAGTTTAACCCCAGGTCGGAGCTTTTCGCAAAAAATATTGAGTGCCGTCCTGCATCGTTCTTCGCGCAGAACGCCATAAGCAGACGCCCGCCGTCCTCCGCCATGTCGATATGCCACAGGCTGAAACCATCCGGCATTCCGTCAAGCGCGGCGTCCGCCACATCCGTCAGAGACGACAGGCCGGGACATTCTGCGCGTTTCATCTTATATTCTCCGTTTTCCTCATCCACGTACCAGACAAAATAACGTCCGCCCACCTTCAGCACGGCGGGCGACATGAGTATTCCAGCGCGGTTTGTAGGAGTCTTCACGGCCTTCAGAGTTTTCGGCGCGCTCCATTCCGCTCCGTCGCGAGACGACGTGACGAAGAGCGTCACCAAAAGAAAATTTTTCTCTTCGCGCACTTCTCTGTAAAAAAGAAAAACTTCGCCGTCTTCGTAAAACAGAGCCGGATCTGAATTATACCCCGTCCAGTCGGACGGCGGCGCGGCAACCGGCGATTTTCCGCCTTGCGGCAGACGCCATGAAACGCCGTCATAGCTCACAAGAAATTCAGGGTTTTCAAAATAGACTATGGCTTTCGGAAAAGGCGTCACCGCCATCAAATAGCGCCATTTCTCCGCGCCGAAGCCGTCTGGGATATATAACACGTCTGGATGCACGGTTTCGCCGAAGCCGGAAGTCATGGACAAATCCAGCATGACGGCGTTTTCGCGCCAGGAGCGCGGCGGTGCGGCGACGCTGCGTCCCTCTTCATACTGCATCATGTTCCAGCGTTTTTTAACGCCGCCGCGGAAAGAAGAGGAAAACAGGAACGGCGCGTTTACGCTGAGCTGCATCAAAAGGCGAAGCGATTCTCTCTTTATTTTTGAGAAATCCATCGGTCTGTCCTCCGTTTATATTCGTGCGCTCGCATTATAATCCACGCACAATGCGCATAAAATTTCCAAAAGCGATCGTGTTTGTCTGATTTTCCAGCACCCATTGTCTCGGCTCACACTCCGGCAGGATCGCAAGCCCGTGCCGCAGTTCGTCAAAGTCATGCCACTTGGCTCCAGTGGAGGGCGTTATGTATGGCGCCGCGTCGCGTCCTCGCGCGAGCACGTCTTCCGATTCGTACACGAACGTCGGCCTGTTCATCGACCATGCCTGAGTGAGCGCAAGCCCCTGCGTCTCGCTTCCGCCGAGCACGACCATGAAATCACACCACTCCAGCAGTTCTTTATAATCGCCGGGGACATACGTGCCGTATTCAAGCGTCCTTACTTCGAAGCCGGCGCGCTCTAGAAAGCCCGATACGTCAGGCGCGTTTTTATCCGAACGTTTTATATAAACCAGCGCACGGCGCATTGCGCTGTTGTCTTTCATATCCAACGGCAACCATAAATTTTCGTCCACGCCGGCGGCGTAGACACGAAGATTTTTGATCACACGTCCGGCATCGCGGCACTCATTCATATATGCGGCGCGCACCCATTCTGAGGCAAGGAAATAGCAGTCCAGCGCGTCGGAAGTTACTATCCATCCATGTTCCGACGGTCCCTCGTGACATATCATCGGCCCTGCGATGAGCTTATCGACGACTCCGGAGCGCTTCCACTTTATCACATCGCGGAGCACGCGCCACGAACAGGGAACGTAGGCGACGCTGCCCACGGTCTCTTTTCGCGTCGGATTTACGAGCAGTTCGACATCCGGAAAATATTTTGCGCCTTTGATGAACGAATCGACGAGATCCTGATGCCCGCCGAGCGTGTACGAGCACGTCCACGCTTTATAGGCGTCGCCGCGAAGCCTGTATTTCAGATAATTGAAACGCCGCTCGCAGTCTTTCGCAAAGCGCTCCAACGGAGCCAGAGGTTTTGTAAAAAATGATATGCGCATCGTCAGCCCGCTTTCCGCCGGAGAGGAACGCCCCCGCGTCCGTTCCGTTTATTTGTCTCCGCGCGAATATTTTAAGGCATAATAGGCCTTGAGGCCAAATATCCTGATAAACGGCCTGTAGATGTATCTCCTGTGGAACTTGGTGCTGTAATCCATGAGGCGGAAACGTTTTTCAATCTCGCTGATTAGTTCTTCATCCCATTCTCCGCTCAGCTTGATCCCGCGAAAGCTCCGCCAGTATATGTACGATATCACGCCGAGCAGCGTTTTTCTGAACTCTGGCGACAGGTGCTGAGATTTTGAAAATTCCATGAGCGAGTCGGATACCTTGATGAGATCTGTAAAACTTTTACGTGTTTCAGGTATTCTGGTAAGCGAGCCTTCTCTTATTCTATAAACATAAATAGAGGCAGGGAAATACTCTACTTTGCGCGCATAAGAAAATATTTTCGGCAGCCATTCCTCATCTTCTGATTCAGCCCCGTTATAAAAATATATTCCATTATTAACTATAATATCCCTTAATATGCACCTAAGCCATACTACATTCTCAAAACAAGAATTCCTTTCACACCGAGTCCAGACATCTTGTCCACTGCCAGACATGTCTTTAGATTTTTCGTTTCTAATTACATGCCTGACCATTCGACCATTTTGCTTGCAACGGTCAAATTCAACTATATCCGCGTCGCAGGTGGAAAGGTAGTCGATTAGGTGGGAAACTGCATCTGGAGTCAGATAATCATCGCCGTCAACAAAGAAGAAATATTTGCCGCTTGCAGCGTTTATTCCTGCATTTCTCGCTGACGATACTCCACCGTTTACCTTTTCAACGACAATGAGAGGAAGATCTGTCTGTCTGTCTGTCTGTCTGTAATTTTTCAGTATTTCGCCGGTGCCGTCGGTCGAGCCGTCGTTCACGACGATAACCTCGGTTCGCGCCGCAGCCTCTTCCGGCATCCCGTCAAATATTGAGTCGAGGCACTGTCTTATGTACTGCTCGACGTTATATGCAGGAATGATTATGCTTAGCAATTTGCCGTTATCCATCGCAGTGCCGCCCTTTCTCTTTTTATCTTTATCTCTGCGTCAGGCGTTTCGCCGCCGCAAACACTTCCGACGCGCCTATATCTTCAAGGCAAAGGCGCGAGCATTCCAGCTTCTCACATCCCTTCTCAGGGCAACCGCAGAAAAAGCAGGCGCCGAGGCTTTCCATGTACATCGTCCCCGCGCCGGGGAAATTCGGTCCGAACAGCCCCGCCACTGGCTTTCCGAGCGCGCGCGCTATGTGCATCAGGCCGGTGTCGCCGGATATTACCGCGTCCATTTCGGAGACGAGCGCTATCGAGCCTTCTATAGATGTGCGCCCCACCATATCCGTCACGAGCGGCGACTTCGCTCCTTCGCATATTTCGCGCGCCGCGCGCGCCTCGTCTGCGCCGCTTCCCATTAGGTACGTGCCGTATCCCGCTTCCGACGCGAGGCGGCAGAACTCTATCCATCTGCGGACGGGCCATCTTTTAACGGCGGCGCTCGCGCCTATGGCGAGGCCGAGTTTTTTGCGTCCGTCCTTCGGCACGCGCCAACCGTCGCTCACTCCGCGCGGAGCGCAAAGGTATGAACCGCATTCGCTCATTTCGCGCGACGTGTCCATGAGGTCTGAAAAATCAAAGTCCGTATGAGTGAACGGAAATCTGTGTATCGGGCAGTAACGCTTTTTTATCCCGGATAACAGCGAAAACAGGCTGCTGCGGTCGGAGCCGTGCATATCGACGAGTATGTCGAATCCCATGCGCCGCACCTTTCTAAGCAGCTCGAGATAGCCTCGGTTGCCGGTGTTCTTCCTGTCCCATTCCATAACGGCGTCCACCCACGGCTGCGCGCGGACGATTCCGGCGTAAAGCGAATCAACGAGCCACGTGAGGCGGAAATCCGGGTGCTTTTCCTTTACGCGCATGGCTGTGTAGTTGGCGAAGATTATGTCGCCGAGAGATGAAAATCTGAGGAAAAGAACTTCTTTGCGCTTGTCTGCCAACGCGCGCGCCTCCAGTCCGCCGTACAGGTTTATGATATATATAATAGAAATCCGCCGGGGCCGCGGCTCTTTGACGGTAGAGCCGCGGCGTGTTACAATCCTCTCAGGTGGTTCGTCTACCGGAGGTACTTGAGCGCCAACTCAAGCAGCCTCACGAGCAGTTCAAACAAAGGGGCGTATCGGAGCAGGAGAGCACCGAAGGTACGCCCCTTTCGCTTTGCCCCGGTACGAGAGCGTCTGCGCGCTTTGCCGCCGCGGCTCAGCTTTCCCCGAGAGGTTTTCCGACCGTTCAGCCGTTTTCACCTCCCTTCGGGGAGAACCTTCTTACTCAGAGCGCCCAGCCCTGAAAGACCGTCAGAGAGTATTATACGATATAGTTTTCAAAAACGCCTCAGAGCGCGGCGCGATAGTCTTCTATTACCCGGCGGTAAAGCTCCGTGGTCTCTCCCGCTATTCGCGCAACGCCGAACTGCGCGGCCCGTTCGCGCGCGCGAGCCGCCGTCTCCGGCAGGGAAGCTGAGCTAAGGGCGCGGCGAAGGCCGTCGGCTGTCGAACCCGCGTCACCGGGCTCGGCGAACCAGCCGTTCACGCCCTCTTCTATGATGTCGAGCGGCCCGCCCGCCCGAGTCGCTATCGCCGGAAGGCCGCAGGCCATCGCTTCGAGCAGCACTATGCCGAACGGTTCCGGCTCCTTCGACGGAAGTACGAAGAGGTCGGCGGCCCACATGTACTGGCGTATGTCCTTCGCGAACGGGAATATTTTTATATTCTCGCGAAACGGCGATTTTTCGGCGAGCGCGGCGAGTTTGTCCCTTTCCTCGCCGTCTCCGACTATCCAAAGAACGGATCTGTCCGCCTCGGACGGATTTTCCGTGAGAAATTTGCCGTAACCGTTTATGAGCACGTCGAAGCCCTTCCAATCGACGAACCGCCCGGCGCCGAGGACGGCCTTCACGCCGCCGGACACGCCGAGCGCGGCGCGCCTCTCCGCGCGCACTTTCTCGTCGCGCGCATATTTTGAAACGTCTATCGGGTTATGCACGACGGCGATTTTACCTTCCGGCACGCCGAGCGAGGCGAAATATTCCTTGACCGAGGAAGAGCATGCCGCGTAGAAATCGCCGTCTTTGTGGTACTTGAGCTTAGGATATTTGTCTATCGTCTGAAGTACCGGGACGTTTTTATGCTTTCCCCACCAGCCGCCTATTTTCGCGGCGGAGGAAAGGCGCGTGTGTATAAGGTCTGGGCGGAAGCCGTCTATAAATTTGCCGAGCCTTGTGTTGGTGAACGGCAAAGCCTGAGACAACGGGCGGCAGAGGCCAAACTCTATACCGGCTTTGTCGAGCCGCTCCGTAAGCGTGCCATAATCGCGGCAGGCGACGAAATTTTCAACGCCGAGCCGCGCAAGCTCGGAGAGAAGCTGAACCCACGTCTCCCCCCACGCGAGGTTGCTTTCATCGACGTAATGAAGCACGCGCATATCAGCGCGCCTCCGAGCCCGCAAGCACTTCTTTATATATCCGCTCATCCTCGTCGGCCATCCTGGCGAGCGTCGGCACTGACGAAAGCGGGATATTCACCTTCGCGCGGCGAGTTTTTATGAAATCCGCTATCGCCTCGCGCCACGCCGCGACGTCGCCTGGCGGCAGGAGATTTTCCGAACTTCCCGCCATCTCGCTGACCGGCGGAATGTCCGAAGCGATCACCGGAATGCCTATCTGGACGGCGCGCGCAAGCGTCAGCGGCATACCCTCGGTGTACGACGGGAAAAGCAGACACGACGAACGCGCCATAAAATCGTCGGCCTTATCGGAATAGCCGTGGAACGTAACGCGCCCCGTAAAGCCGCGCTCTTTCGTTATATTTTCAAGCTCATCGCGCATCGGGCCGTCGCCCAGGACGTCGAGCGTCCACTCCGCATCCTCCGGCATCGCGCGCAGCGCGTCGTGCAGCCCCTTGACAGGCGACAGCCGCCCGACGAAGAGGAACTTCACCGGCCCGCGCAGGTTTTCCTCGCTCCAGCGGACCTTCGGCTCGTCAAGGCCGTTCAGGACGACCTGCGTATTGTCGTAAAAACACGCCTTCATGCCTTCGCGCACGGCGTTGCTGACGCATATCACGCGCGCAGCGTCGCGGTACGGCGCGTATATCCACGGCGATTTGTTGCCGAAGACGACGTGAGCCGTCACGATATACGGAACATGCGCGGAACCTGCCGCCCAGCGCGCGATCCACGCCGGGACGCGCGAGTGCGCGTGAATGAGCTGAAAGCCCTCGCGCCGCGCAAGCGCCGCGATCTCCCGCGAGCAAGCCCATATCGTAAAAGGATTTTTTTTATGCACAGGCATATCGACGTGGCGCACCGCGCCTGAGAGCTGGCTTTGCATTTTGCCGCCCGCCGATATTACGGTAATCTCGTGCCCGCGGGCCGTAAGCTCGTTCGACAGGTCTATGACATGCCGTTCTACGCCGCCTATATCAAGTTCGGGAAGGATTTCGATGATTTTCAAAAGGCGCACCTTCTTATCTTTTGTTGAAACGCACGTAGTACGTCTTGTAGTAGAGCCTCGGAAACAGCAGCGCGTACAGAGACTTTATAAAAACTCCAGGCTTGTCGAAGAACGAGCGAAAACTTCTGAAAAGTATGCCGCGCACATTTTTATCCGCAAGCATTTTTCTGTAATCATCATCAGCTCCGCTTGCCGCATAGACGGCGAGCATACGCTGAAGGCCTATCGGTATGACGTATGTATCTACAATATGCTTTGCGGTGTGGGTACGCATGTGGCTCCTAATGAACGCGGCTTCGTCGAAATGAGCGTCAGTATGATGCTTGTAGCGCGTTATCATTTTTTCGCGCGACGATTCGGATTTTCTCGTACCCATGTTTTCATGCTGAAGATATATGTAGAGGCAGTCTTTTACAAACGACACCTTCGCGCCGGCCGCTATGACTTTCGTCACAAATTCCACGTCTTCACCGGCCGTCCTCCCTTCGGTAAGACGTATGCCGTTTTCCAAAAGGAATTCGCGTCTGTAGATCGCGGCCCACAACATAGCCGTTATCCTGTTTAAAAGGCGGCGGCGCAGAAGTTCGTCCTGCGTCATCGCAAATGCACCGTCTATCGACGGATACAGCTTTTCTTTCCCGTTCGCCGCGTCGCGCGTTTTGTAACCGCAGAAAGCAGCGTCTCCGCCGTTTTCCGAGACGCTGCCGTAAAGCCGGGAAATGAAATCATGCTCTGCAAGGTCGTCCCCGTCGAAGAATATCACGTATTCGCCCCGCGCCGCCATGAGTCCCGTATTGCGCGCGGCGGACACGCCTTTGTTGCGGTCGTGGCGCATCAGCCTGTGCTCGACGCCCGACTCATCCAGAGCGTCGCGCGCGCGCTCAAAGGTGGAGTCGTTCGAGCAGTCGTCCACGACAATTATTTCAAAATCTCTGAATGACTGCGCGGCGAGCGATCCAACCGCAGCACCTATCATAGATTCCAGATTATAGGCCGGGATGACGACGCTGACTAACGGCATATGTGACGCCTCGAGTTCATAGGAAGTCTACCGTTTTTCCGCATTTCTCTTCACTCCGAACAGCCCTTTTGTGAATATATACGGCAGCGTCCATATATGACCTCTGAAGATGTTGTCGAGTATCTGTTTTTTTACGCGCCGCACGCAGTCGGACGAGTGGAGATGCGCGTACGGCGACGACGACAAATCATGAAGCATCGTCCGTATCAGCTCGTTCTCGCTGCGGCAGTACGGCGTAAGCCTGAGATAACGCCAGTACAAATCGTCTACATACGGGCGCGTGCAAAGCACCCACGGCTTAGCCGCTCCTCCCGCCATATGCCAGATCGAGCCATAGAGCGTTTCTTCCGTCGCACCAGACGCGTCTATATGGTTGAACCTCTCGTCTATCAGTAGTTTATCGCCGGCGAAGATATGGTTGAGGCAGTCCTGGTCGGCAAGCGTGATACACTTACGGTATTTCGCGTAGAAATCGGCGACGGCTTCGAGGAAATCATATTCCTCACGAAGCTTCTTCAAATTCAGAAGAAGGACCCCGGCGTTAAAATATTCGCCGCGCTTTACGCCGAGCATGCGCCACGCCTTATCCAGCCGCCACGGCAATGGCTTCCCTTTCAGATAGTCGAGCGACCACACGTCGCGTACGGCGGCGACTGCGCGCCCGTCGAGAGGGACGTTCCACAGCTCTGCTATATCCATATTCACGACTATGTCGCAGTCTAGATAAATGATTTTGTCTTCAGCGCATATCTCAGGCAGCAAGAGCCGGAAGAGAGTCCCGCGCGCGCCGTCGAGCGTCAGACGGCTCACGTCTACGCTGCCGGCGTCAAGCATATTCTCGACGTTGATGAACTTTATTTCCTGTCCGTAGGACGACGACAGCCGCGTCAGCTTGTCACGGTTGTCGCCCGTGAGCGTGTCGTCATGTACTATGTGCAGGCATACGGGATGCTTGGTGTTCGCAAAGACCGACGCCATCGTAACGGCCGCGTGACGGCAGTAAGTACCTTTAGGGTCGCAGAAAGCCAGCGCTATGTGGATTTTGTCGTTCGCAGACATCGCGCTGCCACCTTTTATTCAGTAGTAGCAGACTGAGGCGCAAAGCCGCAATCTTTTTTTTCACGCGTCTCAGGCAGCGCTGCAATAATGCCCATGGACGCCCAGAAAATGACGGCAAGATCCCTGCGCGCCTCAAACACGTCGCCTGTCATGCCGTAAACCAACTGCCCGCCGAGCATCACGAGGAAGATAAGATGCCACGGCACACCGTTTTCAATACGAAAGCGTCCTCGCCAGCATTTTTTTATCATCATAAAAAGCGCAGCTACGAAGAGAAGAACCGATGGAACGCCGGATGAGACTGCAAGCTCGAGGTACATGTTGTGCGCGTGGCTGCGCGCGACGAAATCAAGCTTGGCATACTCAGTATTTTCTTTCAGAGCGCGTCCGTAGACCTCTTCCAGATTCTTTCTTCCGTATCCGGCTATCGGACGATCTGCCACGAGGCCGGAGACTATGCGCCAAATCGACGACCTGTGGTTGGTCAGCGATTGCGCGTCCCGAACGGAAGATATTTGGCGAAGCTCTACTTCAAAACGTTTCTGTATGGCGCCGCCGGAAATATGGTTGAAAGCCGCCAGCACGAGCACGCCAGCGCATATCCCGGCTCCGATGCTGACAAGTTTAATTTTCCCGGCGCACGCAGCATAATATAGTATGAACGGGAGCATGAGGAACACCGTGAGCCACGCTCCGCTTGCGAACGAGATGAAGAGAGTCACCATGCTGACGATGCACGAGAAATATTTCAGAAAGTATCGTTTTTCCCATATCCACAGGGCGTAAAAGAAAATATACGGAACAGCAAGCACAGGATACAGCCCAAGAGTGTTGCCGTTCATCGTAAGACGTTTAGGCAAAGTGAACGGGAGCGGAACGTAAGCCTTGATGATTATCAGGCAAAAGATGAAAGTCGTAAGAGGAACGAAGAATTTGATGAACGTCTTCCGCGCATCCTCCGAATCAAACAGCCGCACTGCGAAAATGTAGCCAACCAGAAGTTCAAGGTACACCGACGCGCCTTGGCCCCACACTTCAAAATCCGTCATGAAGAACACATTGGCGAAAGCGCTCCAAATGAAAAAGACCGTCATTACGATAGAAATATCCTTGCATGACTTGCTTTTGAAGGATACCAACTTATCTTTATATCTCACGCGCCCGTAGATCAGCAGCCCGAGGACGAGGACATAGCCGACGTAGTGTACGGCGGGGGCGAATATGGTGAAAATTATCGATGTCAGATAGATATATCTCGCGGCGATTTCATACGAAACATCGTACAGTCTCATCTGCTTCGATTCCTCTCCTATACTGATGCAATTAAATACATTTTAGCACAGCGCTTTACAAAATATAAATAATTCATGCTCTGTCAAAAGGGCTCAGATTTTTTTCGACAATGCGCCGGGGCCGCTGTTATACTATGCGTTAATAATTGTCGAGGAGATACCGCTATGCTGAGGACAATAAGAAAGCTGATAAAAGAAGGAGAAGGCTTCACCGTTGAATTCAAAAAATGCAAAGATTCTTTGCCGTCGAGCGTGTTTGAAACAATATGCGCGTTCCTCAACAGACATGGCGGAGACATCCTGCTCGGCGTCGACGACGGCGGTAACGTTACCGGAGTAAAGGATGAGGCGATCGAACAGATTAAGAAAGATTTCGCCAGTTCAGTCAACAATAAACAAAAACTGAGCCCTACGTTTTACATCAATCTCGACGCTTATAAACTGAACGGGAAGTATATACTGCACACACATATCCCGGAAAGTTCGCAGGTACATAGATGCTGTGGACGCATTTACGACAGGAACGAGGACGGGGACTTCGATATCACGGATAATACCGCTCTCGTCTCCGAAATGTACATCAGAAAAAACAATACTTACACCGAAAATAGGATTTTCCCTTTTGCGGAGATGTCCGACCTTCGCAAAGACCTTATAGCCAGAGCAAGAATCACGGCGGTCAACGCGCGTGGCGGCGGGCATCCGTGGGCTCTGATGTCTGACGAGGAGCTGTTGAAAAGCGCGAGCCTGATAAGCAAAGACATGACGACGGGCAAATCAGGAATAACTCTCGCGTGTATCCTGCTTTTCGGCAAAGACGAGACCATTATGAACGCTCTTCCGCACCACAGAACGGACGCTATTATGCGCAGAAAGGACTTGGACCGGTACGACGACAGAGACGATATCCGCACAAATCTACTGGAAAGCTACGACAGGCTGTGCGCGTTTGCGGCAAAACATCTCAACGACGCATTCAGTCTGGAAGGGACGATAAGGATCAGCGTCAGGGATAAGATTATGCGAGAGCTTGTCGCCAACTGTCTGATACATAGGGAATATTCAAACGCGTTTCCGGCGAAACTCATTATCGAAAAAGACAGGGTATATACCGAAAACGCCAACAAACCCATCAGGACAGGACGCATAGATATCCGGGATTATACCCCGTATCCAAAGAATCCTGTGATCGCACGTGTTTTTAAGGAAATGGGTTATGCCGACGAACTAGGGTCGGGCATTAGAAATATTGTCAAATATACAAAAATATATGCGGATACCGAACCCGTTTTTGAAGAAGGAGATATTTTCAGAACGTATATTTTCATCAATGAGCGCCTTTCCGCGGCCGACGATAATACGGGACGGCCGCTTGAGACGGAAAGCGAGCCCAAGATGAGGCCCAAGACCGAGCCCAAGATAAGGCCCAAGACAGAGCCCAAGATGAGGCCCAAGACAGAGGCGGTAACAACGGAAGAAATTATTCTTGCCCTGCGCGAGCGTACAGACGCAAGCAAGCGCGAAATCGCGGAAATGCTGGGACAAAAGAGTATTTCCGGTTCATTGAAAAAAAGTATGGCGTCGCTGCTGAAGGAAGGGCTGATAGAGCCGACTATACCGGATAAACCGAGAAGCCGTTATCAGCGTTACAGAATGACGAAAAAGGGATTGGAGCGCTCGAAGTCTGCCGGCTAAGCGCACTCGGCGAATAAGGCGGGCAGTCTGTCAGTCTCAGCCGGCAGAACTGGGCAGACGTTACCTTCCCGCCAGGCTTGACAGATCGAATATCGGGAGCAGCACCGCTACTACTACGAAGCCTACGAGAAGCCCCATGACCAAGATGATCAGGGGCTCGGCGAGGGTGGCCCATTTCTGCATGGAGGTCTGGGCGTATTCCCAGCAGCCGGCGCCTAGGCGTTCGGCGGTTTCTGGGAGGCTCGCGCCGGCTTCGCCTACCCGGATGACGGTGGTTATCTCTTCGGGGAAGGAGCCTTCTTTTTCGAGCGCCTGCGAGAAGCGGTAACCTTCTTTTATGTAGCCCGCGACGGTCGAGAGGCGGCCTTTCACGGGGTCGAGCGGCTCGGTCAGCTTGAGCGCCTGCACTAGCGGGATGCCGGCGCGCAGGAGCGTGCCGGTCTGGCTGAAAATCAGCGCGAAGGTCAGATTTTCGCGCGCCTCGCGGAAGAAGGGCAATGCGATTTTTTTATTGCGGCGGCGCATCCAGAGCGCGAGCAGCGCGACGGCGGCGGCGAAGGGGACGACTCCCACGCGGACTGCGTGCGAGACGAAGATGAGCGCTTTCGTAATAAACGGCAGCTCCGCGCCCGATTCTATGACGAGCGCCGTGAGGCGCGGAACTACGAAGCTCAGCAGGAATACGACGACGCCGAGGCCGACGAGGAGCATGAGCATCGGATATGTTAGCGCCGTCTGTATCTTGCGGCGCAGCGAGATTTCGTTTTGCAGCAGTTCTCCGGCTTTTTCCAGAATTTCTCCTAGCGACGCCGATTTTTCGCCGGACTCGACCATTCCGACGAGTCCCGGGCGGAAGACACCGAGAGCTGTCATCGACGCGGCGAGCGAGCGTCCGCCTTCGACAGATTCGCGCAGCTCGGTGTATACCGGCTTCAGGTTTTTGCCGCGCGTCTGCTTTTGCAGCAGCTTCAAGACTTCCGTCAGAGAGAGGCCGCTGCGCATGAAGGACGAGAGAGTAGCGCAGAACAGGCGCTGCTCCTCGAGCGAGAGCTTTTTGCGGCGGCTTCCGCCGGCGAAGCTCCACGCGCGCGCTTTTTCCTCTTTTACAGAGACGACGGCGCAGCGTTCGGACTCGAGCTCGCGCAGCAGGTCGTTCTCGCTCGCGGCTTCGCGGCGCAGTATCTTGCGCGCGCCCTCCTGCGTGTAGACTTCTGCGCGGTAGAGCGGCACGGCTAGACCTCGCCGACGACGCGCAGCATTTCCTCGGGCGTCGTCTCGCCGTTCTTGACGGCCTTGAGGCCGAGTTCGAGCAGCGTGGAGAATCCGCCTTTGCGCGCGAGTTCGCGAAGCTCGTGCGGCTGAGCGCCGCGCGCTATCGCCTCCTGTATCTCGGGCGTGACGTCGAACTGCTCGTAGAGGCCGAAGCGTCCGCGGTAGCCGGTGCCGCCGCATTTTTCGCAGCCACGTCCGCGCCACGCGTGCTTGACGCCGTTTTTGCGGACGACGCCGGTCGTGTCGAACTTTTCGCGGCAGTGCGGGCAGACGCGGCGCACTAGGCGCTGCGCTACGACGCCGAGCAGCGAGCCCGCGACTAGGTAGGGCTCTATGCCCATGTCGGTGAGGCGCGTTACGGCGCTGACGGAGTCGTTCGTGTGGAGCGTCGAGAAGACGAGGTGGCCCGTGAGCGAAGCCTGTATGCCTATATGCGCGGTGTCGAAGTCGCGCATTTCGCCTATCATTATTATGTCGGGGTCCTGGCGCAGAATGGAGCGCAGCGTCCCCGCGAAGGTGAGGCCGGCCTTTTCGTTGACCTGCACCTGACCGACGCCCGGGAGGTCGTATTCTATCGGGTCTTCGACCGTGATGACGTTTACTTCGGGGCGCGCGAGCGCCTGCAATATCGCGTAGAGGCTGGTGCTTTTGCCGGAGCCGGTCGGCCCGGTGAAGAGTATCATGCCGTTGGGGCGGCGGATGAGCCGTTCGAGGCGCTCGCGCTCGCTTTCCTTCATTCCTAAATCTTCGAGCGTGAGCAGGCCGCGCGCCTTGTCGAGAAGTCTCAGCACGAGCCGCTCGCCGTGCTGCGTCGGCAGCGAGCTGACGCGGATGTCCACGAGCCTGTCGCCGAGGCTTATTCCTATGCGTCCGTCCTGCGGCACGAAGCGTTCCGCTATGTCCATGTTCGCCATGACTTTTATGCGGCTCGTCACGGGGGCCTGGTGGCCCTTCGAGAGCGAGTATTTGTCCGTGAGCACGCCGTCTATGCGGTAGCGCACGGCGACGCGGTCCTCGTACGGCTCGATGTGTATGTCGGTGGCGCGCTCGCGCAGCGATTCCATCAGTATGCCGTTGACTAGGCGGACGACGGGCGCGTCAACGCTGTCGCTCATTACCTCCTGGCGCGCGAGCTCGGAGAGGTCGTCCACCTCTTCTATCGCGTTGAGGGTCTCCTGCCCGACGCCGCTCTTTATGTCGTAGAGCGCGCGTATCAGGCTTTGTATCTCGGCGGGCGGGCAGAGCGTCTCCGCAAGGCGCGCGCCCGTGGCCGCGGCGAGGAGCTGCGCGTCCGGCGTCGCCGCGTAGTCGGAGACGGCGACGGTCATCACGCCGCCCTCGAGCGCGAGCGGGACGATGCACCTGTCGCGCAGCGCGTCTAGGCTCACGCCCTCCGGTATGAGGGCGATTATTTTTTCCGGCGTTATGTCGAAGTCCTTTATCGAGCGCGCGGGCATTTTATTTCTTCGGCGCTTCCGTCTGTTCCGTAACGTCGCCCGACTGCGGCGCGTAGATCAGCCCCTTCGGGTCGAGCATCTCGCGCGTCACGCCTTCTTTGCGCGTCGCCTTCTGATAGTCGCTGTTGTTGCGCTGTATCAGTATGCGCTCGGCTTCGCTGAGCTCCTGGCCGTTGCGGATGATATTGTCGGTGACTTTCGAAGCGTGCTCCGGCGTCTCGATTATGTACGGCGTGAGGAATATCATGAGGTCCACCTTCTCGCGCTGTTTTTCCGTCGATTTGAAGAGGTTGCCGACGAGCGGTATATAGGAGAAGAAGGGCACGCGGTTCTTGAGCTCCTTCTCGGCCTCGCGGATGAGGCCGCCTATTATGACGGTCTGCCCGTTGGCGACGAGGACGGTGGTCTTGACCTCGCGCTTCGATGTTATCGGCGTGGCATTGTTCGTCGTCGTCTGGAGTTCCTCTATGCGCTGCTCTATCTCGAGCGCGACGAGGTTGCCGCTCCTGATGTGAGGCGTGACGTTGAGGATGAGGCCGACGTCCTTGTATTCGTAGCTGTTGGTGACGGAGTCGGTGTTGGTCTGGTTCGTGAGGCTGCCGGTGAGCTGCGGGATGACCTGCCCGACCTGGAGCGAGCTTTCGAGGTTGTCGGTGCAGAGCAGCCGCGGCATGGAAAGTACGTTTATCGCGTCGAAGCGGTTGAGCAGGCGGATGTAGGCGTACATGAGGCCCGCGCCCTGGGTGTTGGTGAGAGTGTTATTCCCCATATAATTGCCCTGATTGTCATACAAGGGGACGTTTTCCTCTTGCGTTATTAAGCTTTGATAGAGAGACATAACATCTCCAGGGACGGCTGTATTTCCGAGTTGTACGTTTCCAGCCACCACAGCGTCGCCCATTATATCGCCGCCCCACGCCGCCCAGTCGATGCCGGCGCTGTTGAGCTTGTTGAGGCTGACCTCTGCGATGAGGCCGCGCAGCATGACCTGCTTCGGCTGAGTGTCGAGCTGTTCCAGTATGGACTTGAGCGAGTTGTACTGCTCCTGCGAAGCCGTGAATATGAGGCTGTTTGTCGGAAGGTCGGGGACGACCGTCGAGGGCATCGCGCCCTCCTTGTCGGGCGAGAGCTTCGCCGCGGTCGCGAGTATCTGCGAGAGCTGCTCCGCGACTGATTTCGCGTCGGCGTTGTGCAGCTTGTAGACGTGGAAGTTTTCGGTGCGCGAGGGCAGGTCGAGCTCTTTTATCACGCGCTCGGCCTCGCGGATGTTCTGCGACGTGCCTATTACGACTATGCGGCCCGTGCGCTCGTCGGCGACCGCCATGAGACCGGCGAGCTTCGACGAGGCGTCCTTGCCCATCGCGTTCATCTGCGCCTCGAGCAGCTTCGCGTTCGCGTAGGAGAGCGGGACGACCTTTATCACGCGGATGCTGTCGGGCGCGTCGAGCGCGCGGATTATGCCGACGGCGCGGTTCAGCGCAGAGGCTTTGCCGACGAGCATGACGGAGCTGCCGTTGCCGACCGGCGATACCTGCACGTCCTTCATCGCGGTCTTGAGCGGCGCGACGACGTAGCCTGCCTTGACGTAGTTGAGCGGCACGACCTGCACTATGACGGCGTCGCTCGGCCCTACGCTGCGGTCGCTCTTGACGACGTAGCCGGTGGTGACCGCGCCGCCAGACGAGGGCGTGACCTTAGAGTAGCCGTCCATCTGCTCGAGCGTGAGGTTGTTCATCTCGAGCACGGAGAGCATGACCTCGCGCGCCTCGTTGAGCGTGACGGCCTTCGGCGAGACGACTGAGACGGTGCCCGATATGCCGGGGTCTACGAGTATGTTTTCGCCGAGAAGCTCGGACATGAAGCGGAGGAATTTGACGATTTCCACATCTTTGAAGTTGAGCTGAACGCGGCCCGAGGCGCGCATCTCGTTCGCCGCCTTCATGAGGTTCAGCTCTTCCTGGTCGGGCTCCGCCGCTCGCGCGGCTGGGCAGGCCGCGAGTGAAAGCGCGGCGGCCGCGAATAATATATAAAGCAATCTTTTTCTGACCCTCATATCAGTCACTCCCGCTTTTTCGATAAATTTCTATGCCGAAGCCCCGCGCCGGGGCCGCCGTCAGTCGTTTTCTCCGTTTTCGGAACTTTCTCCGGAGGACGCGCTCTGAGCCTCGAGCCTGTCTTTGCGCGCGTCCTCTTCGGATTCGAGGTAGACGGTCATGCGGTTGTCCTTCGCGTCGCGCACGACCAGCTCGCGCCATTTAACGAGCACCGTCTCAGAAACGTCGCCGGAGCGCCCCGTGCCGTCGAAATCCAGCCCTTCGAGGTCGAGCCGTCCGAAATCCTCGCCGAACAGCTCCGTCTCCTTTTCCTCAGTCTCCCAGCGTAGGTCGCCGCTCGTGCCGCGCTCGTCGAGTACTCCGGTCAGCACGCCTATCTCTATCTCGCGAGCGCCGTCGAGCAGCTTCTCCCTCTCGCTCACAGCGGCGAGCGTGTTCTGCGAGAGGATGACGAGCTTGAGCGCCGCCGTGCCGACCGTTGCGAGTATCACGACCGCGACGAGCACCTCGAGCAGAGTGAATCCGCCGCGCTTCACGCCGCTACTTCACCTGATAGCGCAGCTCGACGGGCTTTCCGCCACGAAGCACGGTCACGTCGAAGCGGCTGCCAGCGATGAGCGAGTTCAGCGCGTTCGAGGCGTCCGCGACGTTCGTGATGTTGACGCCGTTTATAGCGCTTATCACGTCGCCCTGCGCCACGCCGACGCGCGCGAGGACGCTGTCGGGGGCGAGGCTCTCGAGCTTCATCCCCGAGGCGTCGGGCGTAGGTATCATGCGCACCTTCGCAAGCTCGTCGTAGGGGTTCATCAGCAGAGCGTCCACAAGCTCGCGCGGCACGGCCCCCTCCTGCCCCTCCGAGGCCGGTTCAAGCCCCGAGAAGTCGAGCTCCTGCTTCTCGGGCGCGCGCGTCTCGGTCCTGCGCTGCGGCGGATTGCCGCGCCTCGTGCGGCGGCGGCTGTTCAGCCGCGAGTCGTCCGGGGAGCCGCAGCCCGAAAGCAGCAGATATATCGGATGCCCGCTCGTCCCGTCGGAGAGCGTCGCTTCGCTGTATTTGACATCCGAGAGCGTGAAGCCCTCTATTTTCTGTCCGGTAAGCACGAGCCGCGTCTGTCCGCCCGTCTCTATCCACGCGCCGATCCCGGGCAGGGTGCCGCGCAGAGCGAAGGATTTGAGCGCCTCGGGCGTGGCTTTGACCGCGCCGCCCGCTTCGTCCTCCTTCACGGCGCGCACGTCGGCCTTGAAGGGGTTCGCCTCGGCGAACGACTCCGCGCCTCCAGTGCGTCCCGCGTTGGCGAAGGACGGGGCGCGGCGGCCGACTGCGCGAGCCGCGGCCGTGTCCGCGCCGAGCGCGGCGGACATCAATGCACTCTCGATAAAGGCGCACGCTATGTAGCCGGCGAAAAGCCCCGCAGCGAGCGCCGCGAGCGTGAGCACGCGCGGCGAGAGTACCGCGCCGCCCTGCGGCGCTGCGGCCTTCGCCGCCTCCGAGACGCCCGCGCGCGACACGAGAGCGCGCACGCGCCGCGGCAGTTCCGCGAATCTTCCGGCGAAGCGGCGGCTCATCTCTCTATCCTCCATTCGCCCTCTTTTATCTTTTTGAGCGGAAGCATGTTCGCCGTCCTAAGCATTTCGAGCATCCTGTCGAGCTCAGGCGGCACGCTGACGAGCAAGCGGGCGCGCGCTATGCGCATGGAGCCCAGCGATATCTCCGCCGAGCCGGAAATCGAGGAAGGGCCGGTGAACGATATGTTCTCCAGCATCACGGCCCGCGGCGTTACGCGCACGTCGGCCTCGCCGCGGTTCCACTCGACCGCCTGGCGCGTCACGGGGACGAGGCTGCCACGCCCGAAGGTCAGGCGCGCGCTCTTTTCCTCCGAGAACAGCGACGAAAGTATATCAGGCGCGACGTATAGCTCGCGCACGCTAAGCCGCGCGGCCGGAAGGTCTGCCCCGACGCCGGAGTAGGAAAAAGTTTTCGAAAAAAGACCCGATACGTCCGAGGACGAGGCGGTCAGATAGACGCCGCGCGAGGCCGCCTCACGCGCCGCAAGCGCGAAGAGCGACGAGCCGAGCGTCCGCCACGGGAAGAAAATAAAAATTCCGACTATCAGCCCCGCGATAGCAACGGCGGCGAGGCGGAGATTTTTTTTCATTGCGCCTCCCCCTCTATCGTCAGCGTCACGTTGAGCAGCCGTCCGTCGCGCCGCGCTTCGAGCGCACGCACCTCGGCGGTCTTTACCGTCAGGCCGTTCCCGCGTATTTCCGCCGCAAGGGATTGAAACTCGTCTGGATAAAGCCGGTTGACCTGAAGCGCGAGCCCCGCCGGAGAGGACGAGAGTTGCGCGACCTTCGGCTGAAGGCCGGTCTTGTCGAGTATCGCGGATACGGCGGTAAGAGGCTCTTCCGCGGACACGACGCTGCGCTCGGGATACGAACGCAGCTCGGAGGCCGCGCGCAGCACCTGCTCCGCCTCGCGCAGGCGCGAAGCGTTCTCGCCTTTAGCCGAGAGCGCCGAGACGAACGCGACGGCGAAAGCGAGCCACACCGCGGCGGCTATCAGAGCCGAGCGCCGCAGCCGCGCAAATTCCGGCGCGCCGCGTATCTCGTCGAGATTCAGATTCATCTGTCGCGCCCCCCTTCCGAAAGCTGGAAGGTGAAGCGCATGCCGCCGCCCGGTATCTGCTGCACATCGCCGAGACGGACGGAAAATCCGTTTTTGGAGAGCTCGCCGCGCAGCGTCTGTATGTCCTCGGTCTTCTGCGCGCGGCCTTCAAGTTCCGTGCGCTCCGCGCCGTAGCGCAGAGCGTCGAGGCGCGTCCCCTCGGGCGCGGATTTCCACGCCGCGGCTACGCCCGCAAGCACGCCGTCGAAGGAGAGCTGTACGCCGCCGCCCGAGACTGCGCGAAGTCGCCGCGTGACGGAGGTCAGAGGCGCGCGGCTTTCTTCGCCGAGCGCCGCGGAGTATATTTTTGAAGGAGACGATGCGAACGAATCCTTAGCGTATAAATTCTGCGCGAGAAGCGCGAGCGACAGGACGAGGCAGAAAAGCCCGACGGCGGTCGCAGCGCGCAGTCCGGAAAAAGCCGAGGCGAAGAAGCTCTCGCGGCGTTCCGCCGCGGTCGCGCCGCTGTTTGAGAAGTCGAGAGCGGCTATCGAGGGGGCCGCCGCGAATGTCGCGTTTCCTGCGCGCTGAAGCTCAGCGCTGGAAATCGCATCCGCGTCGAATATCCTGACCTTCTCCGCCTCTATCGCGCCGCCCGACGACTGCGCGTAGGAACGCATCCAGCGAGCGGCCTCCTCTGGGGAGCATTCATCGTCCGAGAAGCAGCGGTAGAGCTTCGGCTCGTAGTCCTCGGCCCACAGCGCGCAGGAACAGCCGTCCTCGCGCCAGACGGCGAGGCCGCTTCCGCCCACCTCGGAGAGCATGACGAGCGGCGCGGGCACGAAGGCCGCCCCCTCGCCGAGAATTTTTTCGTAATGTTCTATCTCCTCGCGCGACGCGAACCACGCCGCTCCGCGCGTCGAAGACGAGCTCTGCTCCGTCACCTGCGGCGTCATCGAAAGCGCCGCGCGAGCGCCCGTCAGAGCGCGGAATTTCAGCTCCAGCGCGTTCCGCAGCCCGGCGCGCCGCCCGAACGGGAAAGCGAACGGATACGCCGCCGCCGTCTTAAACGGCACGCAGCAGACGCGCCGTTCTCCGGGCGAAAGAGGAGCCTCCTCCATCATACGGGCCGTATAAAAGGCGGCTTTTCCGTTAAGCCGCGGCCCCTCCGCGGGAATGAGCGAATGCAGCTTTTCGTTAAGCTTCTTAAACAACGGCCTTCCCACACCCCCAGCAGGCTATTCTTCCCATCTGTAAACGCCGGCGCCGCCGCGTTCGACGGTCGCCCTGTAATTCCTGACGTTCCCCGCCTCGTCGGAGACTCTGACGCTGAGCAGGAAACGGTCGCTTTCAAAGCCGATAATATTCGCGAGCTTCGTCGCCAGCGCCGCCGGAAAGCCCGGGACGGCGCGCAGCCCGTCCATGTCGCGGATCGGGTTCACGAGGCGGTAGGCCGCGATGCTGCGCGCGTGCGAGAGCGTCAGCGTATCGTCAAGCACCGCCAGCACCTCGGGCGCGGCGACGTTGACGTTGAGCTTCTCGCCTCCGTCCGCCGTAACGTAGGCGGCGAGGCCGGGCGCGTCCTCCGTGCCCCACAGCACGCCGTCCGTTATCTCCGGCATCGCGCGAAGCTCGCTCAAATCCGAAATCATACGGTTGATGTTGATATCGCGCTCCGCGCCGCCGAGCTTTTGATCCGTGTCCGAATCTATAAAGTCGATGACCTCCCGCGCCAGGCGCGGCTGTCCGAGCTCCTCCCATATATTCTCCCATGCGGCCTCGTACTCCGAACGGAGCGTGACGCCGTCGGGCAAAAGGAGCGCGTTTATCGCTATTTTATCATTTAACGGACGTATTTGTACTTCCACGGTGAATTCTCCGATTTCCAATTTTACGTGTTCGTAAGGGTCGTACAGCTTTTCCGTCGGGCCGTCCCAGCCGTTGGAATCCGCGTCAATCCTTCGGCTCATAACCTTCACGGCTATCTCGGCGGCTCCGCGGAAGCGGTATATCCTCTCGCGCGACGCCTCGGCCATCGACTGAGCGCGCGCGAACCACGCGAAGGCGGTCGCCGCAGTCAGCAGCGTAGCGGCGGCGAGCATCACGGAGACCAGGATGAAGCCGCTACTTCGCCGCACCCGCGAACCTCTCCGTGCACACGTAGGAGCCGTCGTCTTTCAGCACCAGCTCCGCGCGCAGTATCTCCGGCAGACCGCCCTCGTAGCTCTCGCGCTTCCACTCGCCGCCCTTCGGGAAGTAGAAGCGCAGGCCGCGCGCGTCGGGCAGCAGTAGCTCGCCGTCTTTCGCCTCGAGGTCGTCCGGGTCTATCTCCATAGGCTCCGGCACGTCGTCGGACTCCGCGCCGAATATGTCGCCTGAGCTCGCGTGCAGCGACGGCTGCCCGCATATCACCCAGCGGTAGAGGCCGGGCTCGCCGTCGCTGAATGAATCCTCCGGCAGCACGCGGTAGACGACGACGCCCGCGCTGCGTCCCTCGTAGGCCGGCGAGAGGCTCCACACCATCAGCCTGTCGTCCGCGTCGTTGCCGAGGCTCTCTTCGTGTATTACTTTGACGGATTGAAACGAAGGGTTGTGAAGCGCCATGCGGAGGTCGCGGTACATCGCGTCCGCCGCGTCGCGGGCGTTGTGGCGCGCGCCCCAGCGCGACTGCGCCTCCTCGAGCGAACGCACCGTCAGTACGAGCGGGGCGAGGGCCGCCGCCGCGATTATCCCGACGAGGCCGACGACCAAAAGTATCTCGATCAGCGTGAAGCCGCGCGCGCGCTTACTTTTCATCGTCCGCCGCGCCGCCGCCCGAACGCGGGGTCGGGCGAAGATATGTCGAAAGCTCGCCGAGCATGGCGAGGTCCTTCGTCTCGCGCGCATAACGCAGAAGCTCGACGAGCTGCTTCGCCTGCGGCTTCGTCCTGAAGCTTCGGTAAAGCTGCTCTATGCCGGCGCGCTCGTCCTCGGGGCGCCCGGTCGCCTCCGCGACCGCGAGCAGATGGTAGGCGAGCCGCTCTCCGGCATCGTCTCGCTCCATCAGGCTCTTTGCGGCCTCGTCTATGAAGGCGCGCTGAAGCTCCGCGTTCTTCGTCAGAGTCGCGGCGCGCAGGCACTTGTCGGCGACGCAGCCCGAATAGAAAAACGCCAGCCCCGCGGCGGCGACTGCGGCGGCGAACGCGCCGAAGAGCCGGGCGGCGAGGCCGTCGGGCATCGATCCGCGCGGCTCGCCGTCGAAGAGCGTCCTGTTCGCCCACGCGAAAGCGAGCGGCATCCATATCACGATTTCGATACGGTGGAACGGGCGGCTGAAAAGCGCGTCGAACCATATCAGAAAGAGCATCGCGCAGCCCCAGAGAGTGCCCGGCGGCAGCGGCCTCCGAAGCGCCAGCGCGCGCGCAAAGCCCGCGAGCCACCAGGCACCCGCCGCGAAGAGCGCCGCCGCGCCGAACAGTCCGAGCTCGGTGAGAAGCTGCAAATATTCGCTGTGCGCCCAGTATGTGAACTGCCATTTAAGCTCCGGGTGAGTCTTGAAGGCCTCGCGCTGTCCCTCGAGATAATGCCACTTATAGTGGCCGAGCCCGGTCCCGGCGAACGGGTGAAGCTTGAAGACGTTCCAGCTAGTTATCCAGATCTCGCGGCGCGCGCCGAAGTTCGAAGTGTTGAGCAGCATGTCGCTCGTCTTGTTGATGAGAGTGTAGGCGCGGCTCCAGCCGAAGTAAGCGGTGCCGATGTTAGCGGCGAGCATCAGAACGACTACGGCCGAGGCCGCGCCGACGCGCCGCAGCAGGACCAGGCACTCCCCGCGGCACCGGCAGACCGCGAGCGACAGGACGAGAGTCCCGGTGATGAGCGCGAGCATCCCCGCGCGCGTCGTCGAATTCCACAGCCCCCACGAGTTGAAGGCAAGCAGCGCAAGGTTGCCCCACGTCAGAAATTTGCGCCGCGCCCCCTCGTAGAGCGGCGAAGAGTAGACCATGTGGAGATATACCCCGTTCATCGCAGCCATCGCCATCCATAGGCCGAACATCTCCTGCTGTCCCGTGTTGCCTATGTAGTTGCCCGGCACGTTCATTATGAGCGGGCAGATGCCGTTCATATCCCGTATCAGAAGCTCGGCGAAGACGACGTTCACCGCCGCGTTGAGGTTCGCGAGCCACATGACGCGGCGCAGAGCCGTCTCGGAATCGAAGAGGTTGTAGCAAAAAACGTAGGCCGCGAACAGGACGGCGAAGAAGAACCATTCCTTGAAGTAGGTTGACCAGGCGAAGATGTCCGCCCAAAGCGGCTGTAATGATATAAAGGCGAGGAAGGCGAACCAGACGGCCCCGAAGAGGTCGAGGCGGAAGCCGGCGCGCTGCGGGCCGGAGAGCGCGAGCGTGACGCCGCCTATCAGCGAGATCGCGGCGACCGGCAGCATCGTGCAGGCCCATTTCATTATGTGCAGCGTGTCGAACCAGCCCGTGCCGGAGTATACGAGATTCGGAAGCGAGAGCGATACGAATATCAGCGGATAGAATATCCACAGCGGCACAAGCTCGCGCCGCCCTCCGCCGCCCGGAAGGAGCGACGGTGGGCGCACGGCTTTATCACGTTCGGATCTGTCCGCCGAAAATTTCATCTTTCGCCAGCGCAGCGGAGGACGGCTACATCGAAGCGCCGTAGACGTTCTCGAAGCGCGCGAATTCGCGGAAGAATACGAGGTCCACCTTGCCGGTCGGGCCGTTTCTGTTCTTCGCAACGATGACCTCGGCGGTAGCGTCCTGCGAGTCGTTCTCCTGCGCGTAGTAGGCCTCGCGGTAGAGGAAAAGGACCATGTCCGCGTCCTGCTCTATCGAGCCGCTTTCGCGAAGGTCGGAGAGCATCGGGCGCTTGTTGTTCTTGTCGCGCTTTTCAACGTCGCGCGAGAGCTGCGACAGAGCGATGACCGGCACGCGGAACTCGCGCGCAATGCTCTTGAGCGTGCGCGATATTTCCGAGACCTCCTGCGTGCGGTTCTCCATGTGCCGCGCGCCCTGCATAAGCTGGAGATAGTCGATTATGATGAGGCCGCGTCCTTCGCCGTGCTTCGCGAAGAAGCGGCGGCAGCGCCCGCGCAGTTCGAGAGTGTTCAGCGGAGAGCTGTCGTCGATGAAGATGGGGCTTTTCTCTATCTTCGCCGCGGCGCGCTTGAGGCTCTCCCACTGCTCGCTTTGCTGGCGGCGGCTCTCGAACAACTCGATGAGGTTCACCTTCGCCTCGGACGACAGCATTCTCTGAGCTATCTGCTCAGCCGACATTTCGAGGCTGAAGACGAGCACCGGGACGTTCTCCTCGCTCGCCGCGTACTGTCCTATGTTCAGGGCGAAGGCCGTCTTACCCATAGCGGGGCGCGCCGCTATGATGTAAAGCGCGCCCGGCTGAAGCCCCGCCGACATCCTGTCGAAGTCGGGAAAGCCTGTCGGCACTCCCGTTATCGCGAGGCCGCCCGCAAGGCGCTTCTCTATGTCGGACATCGCGGCTTTCAGCACGTCGTGCGTGGAGCGTATGTTCGTGGTGCGCCCGGTGCGCGAAATCTCGAAGACCTTCTGCTCCGCCGTCTCGAGGGCCTCGTCCACTTCGATCTCCTCGCTGAAGCCTATCTTCGATATGTCGCTGCCGACCGTTATCAGCGCGCGGTGGACGGCCTTGTCGCGGACGATGCCGGCGTGGTATTCGATGTTCGCCGTCGTCGTGACGGCCTCGGTGAGCGATGTGATGAACGAGAGTCCGCCCAGCGTCTTGACGAGGTCCTGCTTGGCGGCCTCGTCGCGGAAGGTCAGCGCGTCCACCGCGACGCTGCGTTCGGAGAGGGACTTGATTATCTCGAAGGCCTTCCTGTGGCGCGGGTCGTAGAAATCCTCGGCGGCGAGCATCTCGACCGCCGTATTGAGAGCCTCCGGGTCGAGCAGGCACGAGCCGAGCACCGCGCGTTCAGCCTCAAGGTTGAACGGCGGTATTCTCTCGGGCCCGGCTTGATTATCCAAAGCCTATTCAGTCTCCACTTTCAGCGTCATTTCGGCCTCTACACCAGGATAGAGCTTTATCCTGAAGGCGTAGCTTCCGGTCTGCTTGACAGAGTCGTCGAGCTTTATATCCTTTTTATCGACGGAGCTGCCGAACTGCGCCGCGAGCGCCTCGGCCACCTGAGCCGATGTGACGCTCCCGAAGAGCTTGCCGCCCTCCCCGGCGCTGGCCTTGACGGTCACGACCTTGCCGCCGAGCGTCTTCTTAAGCTCGAGGGCCGCCTTCTGGCGCTTGTCGTCTTTGGCTTTCTGCGTCTTCTGATTCTCCTGATACTCGCGTATCTTTCCGGGAGTGGCCTCGTCGGCGAGGCCGCGCCCCACGAGGAAGTTGCGTCCGTAGCCGTCTGAGACCTCTATAAGCTCTCCCTTTTTGCCGACTTTCGCGACATCCTGCTTAAGAATTACTTTCATATCTATTTCCCCCTTAGCTTGATACGCTTGCGCAAATCATACCATATGTCAAAAACTCCGGCCATCGACAGAACATACGAGACCGGCGCGAAAAAAATCCCGACGGCGACGGCGGCGCACCTGACCGCGCGGTTGACCCTGTAGGCCGACATGAAATACCACGCGAGCGAAAGGCCCTCTATAAGAAACACGCCGCGCAGCACCTCCATCATGTTGAGCGCGAGCATCTTATAAAGCGCGTCTTCGGGCATGGCCTTCGAGGCCATATCAAGGACGAGCGCCGCGAGCAGAGCCCAGAAGATATTCTTTGGGAAGCGCCAGCTCGCGAACGGCGGCAGCTTCGGCACGTTCAGCGACGCGTCTCGCCGCGCGTACAGCCGAGCGGCGAGATAGCCCGCTGCCGTGTCGCAGGCCGAGAACAATATCAGCATAGACGGCATGAGCATGCCGACCGTCTTCACCATATCGGCTGCATAGCTTCTTACGCTCTCCTGCGAGACCGAGACGCCGCCCTGCGACAGCGTGCCGGAGAGTGACGAGATGAACGCTTCGGCCGCCTCAGGCGTTATCATGAACGGATTGACGCCGGCCGCGTAGCGGAAGACTCCGATTAGAAAGAGCTTGACCGTCACGGACGCCGCGAGCGCGGCGAGAAAATAATCCGCGCCGTTTTTTGCGCGCAGCATCACGACGCCGGCGGCCATGCCGAGTATGGCGAACTCACAGACGTACAGCAGAGCCGAGACCTCGCCCATCGCCGCGAAGACGACGGCGGTCCCGGCCAGGGCGCCGGAAAGCGCGTGCCTTATCCCGGCGCGGCAGGTAAAGAGAAGAAAAGGAACAGGCGCGGCGAGAACGGTGAACGGAGAGAGGAACGCTATCTGCACTCCCGCCGCAAACATCGCGACGCTCGCCGCTATCCACGAAAAATATTCCAATATCAGTTTGCCTTTCACGTCAGACCCCCGCATGTCGCATATCAATAAAAAAGGAGAGCCGCAGGCTCTCCCGATATTATAACAGTTGAATTCGGTTTTTTAGTCCGAGGTAAAGGGCAGAAGCGCGATCAGCCTCGCGCGCTTGATGGCGCGGGTAAGCTGGCGCTGGTGCTTCGCGCAGGTGCCGGTCACGCGGCGCGGGATTATCTTGCTGCGCTCCGTTATATATCTCTTGAGCTTGTCGATCTCTTTGTAATCTATATGCTCCACCTTATCGACGCAGAAATGACATACCTTCGGCCTGCGTTTGCGGCGTTTGCGGTTGTAAGTGCCTTCCATCTGAAATCCACCTCTTTCTAGAACGGTATCTCCACATCTCCGGATGAATCCGGCCCGTTAAGCTCCGAGAAGTCAAGCGGGAATTCGTCTTCAAAGCCGGCCTCGTTCCTCAGGCTGCCCATGTCGGGAGCCGGCATCGCGTCGGACTGGGGAGCGCGCTGGTACTGCTGCTGCCCGCCTCCGTAGCTCTGCTGCTGGTAGCCGCCCTGGTCGTCGTCCCTGCGGCCCGAGCTGAGCAGGACGATGTTGTCGGCTACTACTTCCGTGACCCAACGGCGCTGGCCGGTCTTTATGTCGTCGAAATCGCGAACCGAAATGCGTCCCTCGACGAGAACCGGACGGCCTTTTCTGAGGTAGCGCTCGCAGACGTCCGCCTGCGCCCCCCAGACGGCCACGGGAACGAAATCCGTATGGCTCTGAAGCTCGCCCGTGACTTTATTCTTCCACTGGCGTCCTATCGCTACAGTGATGCGCGCAACCTTTTGCTTGGTCGGCGTAAATCTCACGTCGGGGTCGCGCGCCAGGTTGCCCATCAGCACGACTCTGTTGTATCCCCTAGACATAAGACTTACTTCTCCTCCAGGTTGACGACCATGTGGCGCACAACGGACTGCCTGAGGCTAAGGAGACGTTCCATTTCCTTAACCTGAGCGGGGTCGAGCTTGAACGTGTAGAGAGTGTAGAACCCCTCCAGTTCTTTTTCGATGGGGTAGGCAAAACGCTTCTTGCCCCAGAGGTCGACCTTTTCAACCTCAGCTCCCAGTCCGCGCACGATCTCAGCTATCTCGTCGGACACTGTCTTGTGATCCTCGATATCAGCCTTGAATATTACTACCATTTCGTAAGACCGCACGTACTTCACCTCCTCCCTATGGACTCTGGCCTCTTCTCTGCGGAAGAGGCAGGGAAACACAGTTTTGTATTATACACCGAGGGCGGCGCTATTGCAATTTATCCTGCGACGTGACATCGATCTTATATATCCTGTCGCCGGAGCGGACCAGATTGAACTGCTCGACCGCGAGCCGCTCTATGCCTTCCGGCGTGCTGTAGTAGCGTATGTCCTGCTTGAGCTTCTGCGTGCGCCGTTCCTCGGCGACGAGCTCCTCCATGCGCTTGTCCAGGGTCGAGGCGAGCACGTCTATCTTCTCAAGCTCTTTGAAGAAGGACGTGAGCAGCACGGCGACGAGGAACGTCACCGCCGCGCCGAATGCGACCCAGCGCAGCTTCGGAGGGTTCATCGCCGGCGGCGCGTTCCCTACATCTTCTCAGGCGCGGATACGCCGAGTATGCGGAGCGCGTTGCGAAGCGTAACGCGCGCGGCCTCCGCGAGAAGTATGCGGGACTTCATGACGTTTTCCTCCGCGCCGAGTATTCTCTGCGAGTTGTAGAAGGCGTGGAAGGCTTCCGCAAGCTCGTTCGCGTAGTAGGCCATGCGGTGCGGGGCGTATTCCTCGGCGGCCTTAGCGACTTCCTCCGGGAAGCGTGAGATAGCCTTCGCGAGGTTGAGCTCCGACGGATCCGATATCAGCGACACGTCGAGCTCTTCAAGCTTCGGCGCGGGAATGCCGCGGCTTTCAAGCTCGCGCATGATACTGCATATCCTCGCGTGGGCGTACTGTATGTAGAAGACGGGGTTTTCCGAAGAAGCCTTCTTAGCAAGCTCGAGGTCGAAGTCCACGGTGCTGTCGCAGCGGCGGATCACGAAGAAGAGTCTGGCGGCGTCGCGCCCGACTTCGTCCATTATCTCGCGCAGCGTCACTATCGTGCCGGCGCGCTTCGACATCTGCACGGGCTTGCCGTCGCGCAGGAGGTTGACCATCTGGATGAGCAGCACTTCGATGCCGTCGTCGGGGTAGCCGAAGGCTTTGTTGACTGACTTGATGCGCGGCACGTAGCCGTGATGGTCCGCCCCCCATACGTAGACGAGCCGCTCGAAGCCGCGGTCGTATTTGTTTTTAAGGTATGCGACGTCGGAGGTGAAGTAGGTCGGCATACCGTTGGAGCGGATGAGCACGCGGTCCTTGTCGTCGCCGAACAGCGTCGAGCGGAACCATAGCGCCCCGTCCTCCTCGTATGCGTAGCCGCGCTCTTTGAGAGCCTCCATAGCCGGTTCGACTGCGTTGTTGTCGTAGAGCGATTTCTCGGAGAACCAGACGTCAAACTTCACTCCGAAGTCTTCGAGGTCCTTTTTTATCATGGCGAGGACCATTTTGCCCGTCTCCTGCGAGAAGAATTCAAGCGTTTCCTCGAGCGGCTTCTGCGCGAGGCTGTCGCCGTATTTTTCGACGTAAATCTTCGCAATGTCGTTCATGTAGCCGCCCTGGTAGCCGTCCTCGGGCATCGGGGCTTCCTCCGCGCGCCCGAGAGCCTCGAAGTAGCGCGCCTGCGCGGACTTGCCGAGCAGTTCCATCTGGAGCCCGGCGTCGTTCGTGTAGTATTCGCGCTCGACGTTCCAGCCGGCAAAGTCGAGCAGGGAGGCCGTGATGTCGCCGACGGCGGCTCCGCGCCCGTGCCCCATGTGGAGCGGGCCGGTCGGGTTCGCGCTGACGAATTCGACCTGTACGCGGCGGCCCTGTCCGATGTTCGAGCGTCCGTAGCCGGCATCCTTTTCTATCGCGGTCCTGATTGTCTCGGCGACCCAGTCGGACTTGAGCGTAAAGTTCATGAAGCCGGGGCCGGCGACCTCGGCCTTTGCTATCACGTCGTTTTCCGGTATCTTAGCGATAATGTCGGCGGCGAGGTCTCTCGGCTTGAGACCGAAGGGCTTCGCGAGCTGCATGGCGATGTTCGTGGCCCAGTCGCCGTGTCCCTCCTGGCGCGGGCGCTCGGTGCGCACGACGAATCCGTCCGGCACTTCGCAGCCCTTTTCTGCGGCGGCGGCGCGCACGGCGCAGTCGAGCAGTCTTTTCAGTTCGTCAGTCATGTTCCGCATCACACAACACTCCTTATATCTCTGAGGAAGCTTTTTATTTTCTGAACGGCAGGTCGATCACCGGCCAGCGCAGGGTGGCCGCTAGCTCTTCTCTGAGAAGCTGGGCCGTCATGCCCTCGACGTCGCGGGTCTTGACCACCCACAGGCTGTCGGCGAGCAGCTCTCCGCGTTTGGGCCAGTGGGTTATCGATTCGCGCAGCACGGCGCGCGTGCCCTCGCCGAGCTGTTTCAGCGCCGGCTCCTGGAGCAGGCGGAAGCCGCCCGGCATGGATATGCGCACCTTCTGGTCTATCGTGAACGGGAAGCGCAGCGTGTAGTTCTCCTCGCGTCCTATCATTTCGCTGACGCGCATCGGGACTCCGCCTGGCAGGCGCAGCAGCATGCTTTCGCCGTGGATTATGCCGGGCGTGCAGTTGACGGAGAATTTCATGCTGTAGCCTTTTTTCTCTTCCTTTACATCCGTCGCGGTCAGGCTCATGCCGAGCATCGCGAAGTTCAGCTTTTCAAGTACGAGGCGCGAGGCGTCTTCTATCGCCGGTATTCCGCTGCCGGAGAGCAGCTCGCTCCATCCGCCCGTCACTGTGACGTCGAGCGTGCCCTGCGCCCGCCCGTTGGCGTCGAGCTTGAGCTTCCAAAGCAGCGCGAGGCGGCTGTCGGAGGCGGAGCCGTTGGATAATTTTTTGGTTTTAGGTTCGTTTTCTCCCTCTCCGTATAGCTCGGTGCCGGCTAGCGACAGCGGCACACGCCCCGGAGTGAACGGGAGGCCCGGAACGAAGTAGGACGACCTAGAAGCGCCGGGAAGCTTGAGCTCGAGGACCGGACCTTCAAAGAGCGACACGGCGGCCGGGCTCGATTCGCCGACGGGCATCTTCGGGCTCCACCATATCTTCGAGCCCCAGCCGAGCTCGGTCAGCCATTTATGGAGCAGGAAAGACTGCTCCCACGGCGTCCACGGTCCCTCGGCGGGGATCTCGCCTTTGCCGCGCACCCAGTCGATCGGATATCCCGTCAGGGTGCGTTCCGGCGTGTTGACCCACTCTATGAGGCTCATGCCGGAGCGGCGCGCTTCTTTGCCGGCCGCCTCCGGTATCGGAAGCTGCGGCACGGAGGCGGCGAGCGCGCCGGCTTCGCGCAGCGCCGTCAGAGCGCCCTCGCCCGTCGCGAAGGCGAGCATCGGGCGCTCGTTGACTACGAAGCCTTCGCCCCGCCACGGGAGCTGGTTCATAACCTTCCAGCTGTATTTGACGCTGCCGCCGCTTTTTGATTCGTCCGGCTCGCGCATGTCGCGCCCGTCCCAGAATATCTCGGTCCCCTCCGGGACTTCGACGCTGACGGTCTGCTCCCATATCGGGAGGCCGCCGGCCATGTTTACGGCGCCGCTGATGCCCTCGCCGGCGCCGCGCTTTTCACGCACGGCGACGACTACGGCCCTGCCTATCGTATCCTCCGGCACGGTCACTACGCTGACCGAGGCTCCGCCGGGGAGAGTCCTGTTCTCGACCGGGAGGTCGCCCTCCTTCATCCCCGTCATGGTGTTATACCACGCGGCCTCCTCAACTGAGACGGAGCCGCCGGCCGGAGCTGGATAGAAGAGGGTCTTCCAGTCTTCGGGCACCTTTTCGCCCATCATTATCACCATAGCGCGGAAATGCTCCGCCGAGCCGTCGGGCGAGAGCTTCGACTCGTCGCTGCGGAGCCATATTACCGCGTCGTTGCCGTCGTATATCTCCATCGACGGCACCTCGTCCTTGAGGCGCATTATCTCGCGTTCGCTGTCCCAGTCGGCGAAGGCGCACCCGGCGAAGGCGATGCACAAAACCGCCGCGAGCGCAGCCCTCACGAATTTTATTCCGCGTACGGCGCTCATGGCTATTTGTTCCTGCCGCAGCACTGTTTGTATTTCTTGCCGCTGCCGCACGGGCACGGGTCGTTGCGCCCGATCTTCACGTCGTTGACTATCGGCTGCGTCTTCTGCGCCGTCGCGGTCACGCCGGGGTTTTCCATCTCGTCGTTGTAATTGCCGGGCAGAGCCTGCGGCATCTCGAACGGATCCCGGCTTTCCTTCCAGTTCTTGCTTCTGCGCGCGTTTTCCATCTCGCGTTCCTCGTCGCGCGACACGACGGAGACGCGCAGCGCGAACTCGGTGATGCTCTCGCGCACGCGGACGAGCATCTCCTGGAACAGGTTGAATGACTCGAACTGATATTCGACGAGCGGATCTTTCTGCCCTATCGCGCGCAGCCCTATACCGCGGCGCAGCTCGTCCATAGCGAGCAGATGCTCTTTCCAGTTCGCGTCGAGAACCTCGAGGAATATGTAACGATATATCTGGGCGGAGAGCTCCGGCCCCAGCTCTTCGGTCTTCTGGCGGAAGCGCGCGCGTATCTCCTCGATTATGCGCGGGCGGGCCTCTTCGAAGGCCTGCTCGGAATCCACGCCCTCAAGGCACGCGGCTACGCCGGGCCAGAAGAGCGCGTTGAGGCGCACCGTCACGGACTTGATGTCAGGCTCATCGGCGTTCTTGTCGGCGAAGGCCTTGTCGAGCTGCGCGTTCGCCGTGTCCTCGAGTACCTCAAGCGTCCTTTCGACAATGTTCGGGTCTTCGAGTATCTCGCCGCGCTCCGCGTAAACGGCCTCGCGTTGGCGGTTCATCACGTTGTCGTAGGCCAGGAGCTGCTTTCTTATGTCGAAATGCATCTCCTCGACCTTTTTCTGCGCGTTTTCGATGGCCTTGGAAAGAAGCGGATGGTCGAGCGACTCGCCCTTCTCCATGCCCAGTTTGTCCATTATCGCGGATATCTTGTCGCCGCCGAAGAGACGGATTAGGTCGTCCTCGAGCGCGATGTAGAAGCGGCTCTCGCCCGGGTCGCCCTGGCGTCCCGAGCGTCCGCGGAGCTGGTTGTCTATGCGGCGCGACTCGTGTCGCTCTGTACCGATTATGCGCAGGCCGCCGGTGGCTATGACCTTGTCGTGCTCCTCCGCGCATATCTTCTTATATTTTTCGAGGACCTCGGCGTAGAGCTGCGGATCGTCAGCCGGGCTCTTGCCCTCCTTTTCGAGTTCCTCGCGCGCGAGGAACTCCGCGTTGCCTCCGAGCACGATGTCAGTACCGCGTCCGGCCATGTTCGTCGCGACGGTGACCGCTCCGAAGCGTCCCGCCTGCGCCACTATCGCGGCTTCCTTGTCGTGGACCTTCGCGTTCAGCACGTTGTGCGGAATCTTGCGCGCGCGCAGCAGCTTGCTTACGCGCTCCGAATGCTCTATCGAGGCGGTGCCTACCAGTATAGGCTGCCCCTTCGCGTGATATTCCGCGACCTCGTCGGCTGCCGCCGTGTATTTCTCATCGGCCGTCTTATAAACCGCGTCGGGATTGTCCTTGCGGATCATCGGCTTGTGCGTCGGTATGACTATGACGTTGAGGCCGTATATCTCCTTGAATTCCTCGGCCTCCGTCTTCGCCGTGCCGGTCATGCCGGCGAGCTTCTTATACATGCGGAAGTAGTTCTGAAGCGTGATCGTCGCGAGAGTCTGGTTCTCGCGCCCGACGCGCACGCGCTCCTTAGCCTCTATCGCCTGGTGCAGACCGTCCGAATAGCGGCGTCCGAACATCAAACGTCCCGTAAATTCGTCCACTATCACTATCTCGCCGTCCTTGACCACGTAATGCACGTCGCGCTGGAACAGGTGGTGAGCCTTGAGCGCCTGCACTATCTTGTGCGCGAGCGACGAGTTTGCGAAATCCGTGAAAAGATTAGGCAGCTTCATGATGCGCTCCGTCTTCGCGATGCCCGCCTCGGTCAGCGCGAGGTTGCGCTCCTTCTCGTCCACCTCGAAGTCCGTCCCCTTTATGAGCTCGCGAGCCACGGCGTCGGCGACGCGGTAAGGCTCGGTGTCGTCCTCCGAGGGGCCGGAGATGATGAGCGGGGTACGGGCCTCGTCAATCAGTATCGAGTCCACCTCGTCTACGATGCAGTAATTGTGTCCGCGCTGCACCTGCTGCGACTTCTGTATCGCCATGTTGTCGCGCAGATAGTCGAAACCGAACTCGCTGTTCGTGCCGTAGGTGATGTCGCACTGGTAGGCCGCCTTGCGCGCGTCGTCGGGCATGAAAGGCGATATGACGCCGACCGTCAGCCCCATGCCGCGGTAGACCGGCCCCATCCATTCCGCGTCGCGCGCCGCGAGGTAGTCGTTGACCGTTACGACGTGGACGCCCTTCTTCGTCATCGCGTTGAGCGCAACGGCGAGCGTGGCGACGAGCGTCTTTCCTTCGCCCGTCTTCATCTCCGCGATGTTGCCGTCGTGAAGCGCCATGCCTCCGATGAGCTGTTCCTTGAAGTGGCGCAGCCCGAGCGCGCGCTTCGAAACCTCCCGGACGCGCGCGAAAACATCCGGCAGAATATCGTCGAGGCTCTCGCCATTTTCGAGACGCCCGCCGAAAATCTCGGCGGAGCGGGCGAGCTCCTCGTCAGAAAGCTTCTCGACCTCCGGCTCCAGAGAATCTATCACCTGCGTCTTCTTCTCGTATTTCGCTACGGCCCTGTCGTTGGGGTCGAGGCCGAGCGCCTTTATCACTCCGTTAAGAAATCCCACTGACTCCTTCCACCTTTCGCAAAAATACGGGACGGACCCGTAAATGTCTTCTTCAATGTATCTTCAGTCCGCGACGCGCAAAGCCGAACGCGCGGACAATATTTTTCTGATAATACGCAAAGCCGGGCGGCGCGCCTGAAAAACTTCCGCCGAGGCGCAAAACCGCCGAAAATCCGCTCGCCCGCAGCCGGGCTTCCGTCTCATCAATGGGGCCGCGCACTCCCGTCCGCGCGACGCGCTACAAGGCGGCGGCCGCCAGTGCGCAAGCGTCCCCATAGTTTTTGATTATATACTTATACAAGGAAGTAAGTCAAAAAAATTATAACGCGCCGGACGAGAAAAACGGCGCGGCGTGAATGAAAAATCATCAAGCGTACAAAGCGGGCGGCACGCCGTGGAAAAGCCGCAAACGCGGCGAAAAACGAAAAATCCGTTTCTCAGCGGCGCGCCGCCGCCAGCGAAAACTCACGGACTTTTCGGCGAACCGCGGAATTTTCCGCAAATTCGCCGAAAATCCGTAAAACCAGCGGAATCCGTCCAAGCCGGCGCCGCGCGCCTGTAATCTCCGCCGGCCGCGGCCGGAGAGTTAAAGCTAAAAAAAGCGGCGGCCTGATAAAGCCGCCGCAACTCGCCGGAAATCCCCCCGCCGCCTTAATTTTCCTTTAACGAGACGTTATTGAGCTTTTCGTAATAACGTCCCAGCGCGCCGTGGTCCATCGACTCACAGCCGTCGTTGGCGAGGGCGATCATCATTTCAATAACCTGGCTTGAAAGCGGCACAGAGCAATTTAATGCGCGGCTCGTCTCCAGCACGTTCCAGAGATCCTTTATGTGGAGGTTTATACGGAACCCGGGATTATAACGCGCCTCGAACATCCTCGGCGCTTTATCCTCAAGGCACTGACTGCCGGCAAGTCCCCTGCGTATAGCTTCAAACACCTTACGCGGATCGACGCCGGCCTTTTTGGCGAGCGCCATGCCCTCCGCGACTGCGGAGATGTTGATGCCGACGATTATCTGATTGACGAGCTTCGTCGTCTGACCGGCTCCGCTCCCGCCGACAAGCGTGACAGTCGCGCCCATTTTTTCAAGCACGGGGCGCGCCTTCTCAAACGCAGCCGCGTCGCCGCCGGCCATAATGGCGAGCGTCCCCTGCTCCGCCTTTTCCTGACCTCCGCTCACCGGAGCGTCTATCATCTCGACGCCCTTTTCGTTGAGCACGGCATTAAGCTCACGGCTCACTATCGGCGATATAGAGCTCATATCTACAACTATCTGTCCTTTTTTCACGCCGTAGATGAGACCATTCGCGCCTATGGTCACTTCTCGCACATGGGGCGAGTTCGGCAGCATCGTAATAATTATTTCTCCGGCTTTCGCTGCGACGTCGGCAGGGCTGCCGCCGCGCTCCGCTCCGCATCCGCAGAGCTCGTCCGCCGCTGCGGCCGCAACGTCGTAGACGACCAGCTCATATCCGGCTTTAATAAGATTTTTAGCCATTGGGCGGCCCATGATGCCAAGTCCTATAAATCCGATTTTACCCATAACGAATACCCCCAGTTTTATGTCAGTTAATAGCCTTTGATCCTGTCGACGACGTTTTCAAGCTTTTCTCCGTTTATAAAGCGGCGCAAGTTGCTGAAGAAAATATCAAAAGTTCTGTCGATATAATTCTCTTCATCGTCGCACCCCATGTGCGGAGACATAACGAGATTCGGTGCGTCCCAAAGCGGCGAATCCGCTGGAAGCGGCTCCTGTTCAAACACGTCGAGCACCGCGCCGGAGAGACGGCCGTTCCTGAGATTCTCCATCAGCGCATCGCCGTCCACTATACGCCCGCGGCTGATGTTGACGAAGCCGCAGCCCTCTTTCATTGCGGAGAATGCGCCGCGGTCTATCATGCGATACGTCTCGTCGGTGGACGGCAGCGTTACTACAACGTAGTCGGCACGCCCAAGGGTCTCGCGTAGGCTTGAAACGTGAACAAGCTCGTCGAAATTCTCGCGCGGCGACGTGTCGATATCGACTCCTATAGTGCGGAGGCCGAGCGCCTTCGCGGCCTTCGCAGCGGCGGAACCTTGGTGTCCCGCCCCCAAAACGGCGACGGTCGAGCCTCTTATGATCGAAACAAAATGTGCGTCCCAGAAATGAGCCTGCTGGGCGCGCATGAGGCGTGGCATGTGGTTCGCAAGCATCAGAAGCGCCATCATGACATACTCGTAACTCTTCGGAGCGTGCGCGCCCCTGTTGTTCGTCAATACCGCGTCTTCCGGCAGCCAGTCGAGCGGCAGCAAATGCTCGACGCCCGCGCCGATAATATGTATCCATTTGAGATGCGGAGCGGCCGTTTTGACCTCTTCAAGCGGAAACATGTACCCTATCATGACGTCCGCGTCCGCGACTCCTTTGCGGAACTTCACGTAATCTTCGGCGTTCCAGCTCGGCGTGTTTTCAAAGCTCGTCGAAGTGCGCGTAATAGAGATATCCACCTTGTCCTTGAACTCAGGGAATCTATCGAGCGCGGCGTCTATGCGCTCCTGCGTCATGCGGAAGACTTTAAGGCTGTCCTCCGCGGTAAGAACCGTGATGTTAAGTTTCCTGTCGGTCACGTTAAAACTCCTTCTTTATATCGACGATATTCTTGAGCGGCCGCCCCGCAAGTTCGTTGCGTACGTTCTCTATCGTGAGGTCGAGCGTCAGCGGCATATAATTCACGAGGTCGTCTGAAGAAACATGCGGCGTTATCGTAAGATTCGGCGTAGTCCACAGCGGAGAATCCGCAGGCAGCGGCTCTACATCGAAGACGTCGAGTATAGCGCACGCTATATCCCCGTTTCTGAGCTTTTTGTCTAAAGCGTTCTGATCCAACAGCGCGCCGCGCGATACGTTCATAAGCCCGGCTTCTTTCGGAAGCCATCCGAGCACCTCTTCGCTGAACATACCGCGAGTCTCATCCGTTACGGGCGCGGCGATCGCAAGAAAATCCGTATCGGCAAGTTCTTCCTTCAGTCTATCAACGGTATAAACGCCCTCGCAGCACGGATGCGACTTGACGTACGGGTCTATCCCGATAACGCGCAGTCCCATGCGGTGCGCCTGGCGCGCAATCTCGCCGCCCTGACTGCCGACTCCGAAAATCACTAGTTTCTTACCTTTAATAACCGAAGTGAAAATCTGCTTCCATTCGCCGTTCCGCTGCGCAGTCGCAAGGCACGGCATACGCGAGTTGAGCATTGCGAGGAACATGGCGAACGATTCTCCGGATTTCGGAAGATGAACGCCCCTGTTGTTTATCAATGATACGCCCTCGGGAACCCAGTCGAAGGGAGCCATATGGTTCACGCCGGAGCTGATGAAGTGTATCCACTTCAACTCGGGGGCGTACTGAGCCATATTTTCAGTCGGGAATACAAAGCCGACCAGAACGTCGGCGGTCTTCATGTATCCATAATATTCTTCGAAGTCGCCATCCGTCCAGCGGTCGATAGGATCTTCCGCGCTGCTGCCTATCGTTATATGCAGCTTGTCCGCTATATCGGCGTTTCTTTCAAGAAGGGCCTTCACATGCTCTTCCGTGCCGATGAACACCTGCGACGAGCTACGGCTGTTCTCAATATGAATGTGCACTTTTCCGTTGTACATACACAAAACCTCCAAATTTACACGGTTTTAAAGCCTGTGCTAGTACGCCGGCGGCCGGATCAATCGGCGCGGACGTAGGCGGATGGCGGAAGTTCTTCGAGGCGTATCAGGGCCACGATGAAAATTTTAAGCGCCTCTTTCATCACGGGGAAATATGAAGCTTCGTTCGGAGCATGATCGGAAGCGACAAACGAAGGACGCGGCGTAAAGTCGTCGCCGGGACCGAAACCGACGGCGTTCTTAAAGCGTCTGGCGTACGTACCGCCGAACAGCGTATAGGTCTTCCCTTCGTGGCCGGAGACGTCCGAGTAGGACTCCACTAGCGTCTGTATAGGCGCGTAATCGGGCGAAATGTAGAACGGTTCGAGAACCTCGACGGCTTCAAAGCGAGCGTTGTGCTCCGCTGCGATTTTCTCAAGCGCCGCGGTAATCTCCGCTCCGCTTATGCACTCCGGATAGCGGATATTCATGTCCTGACGCAGGACTGCTCCCTCCTGCGAGATGATGCCGCCGATGCTAGTCAGCCGTCCGAGGAGCTTGCCTTCGCAGTTGATGCCGAGGCCTTCGCCGTAGCCGCTGACGTGTATCTTGTGCATAAGTTCGAGGAAGGTTCTTTCCTCCGCGTCGCAGACGTCGTTTTCGAGCAGGAAGTCCGTCAATATTCCGATTGCGTTGTGCTTCCCGTCTGGATGCGCCGCGTGTCCGCCAACGCCCTGAGCCTCTATCAGGTATCTTCCGTCTTGACGCTCTGAGACGGTGATGCCCTTCATAGGCTTGAAGCTTCTGCCACGGACGTTCACTATGCAAGAGGCGTTGCCAGGAATCGAGTTCGACGCGTTGCCGCCGGAGAACTCCGAAATGTTCTTAAAGACTGGCGCAGAGTAGAAGCCGCCGTTTGAATGAATGCCCTTTTCGCCGACGCTCACGGGGAAGTCCACGTCCGGCGTGAAGCAGAAGAGCGGCTCCGGGTTGTTTTCAAGGTAATGCGGGACGTCGTGCATGCAGCACTCCTCGTCGCACCCAAAGAGCAGGCGGAGGCCGTAGCGCAGAGGCGTGCCCCTCTGCATGAGGAAGAGCGCCGCGTAAAGCGAAAGTATCGCCGCGCCCTTGTCGTCGCAGACGCCGCGCGCGATGAGCCAGCCGTCCTTTTCCGTCAGCACATACGGGTCGGAGTTCCAGCCGTCGCCTTCCGGCACGACGTCCACGTGCGTGATGACGGCCAAATGGTCTTTCTCCTCGCCGGGAAGCTCCGCCCAGCCGACATGTCCGCCGCCGTCGTTGACGGAAAATCCGAGCCGCTGCGCTATCGCGAGAACCGAGTCGAGCGCGTTGCGCGGCCCGCGGCCGTATGGAGCGCCCTCCTCCGCCGGGCCTTTCACGCTTTTCTTAGAAATCAGCTCCGCAAGGTCGCTCAAAATATCTTTCTCATGTTTTTCAATAAACTCGTCGATTTGCTTGAACAGCTCCGTCTCTTTCATGATAGACCTCCATGCAGTCAAAGTAAAAATTTTTGTTTTAGAAAGCGCGCTAATCTTCTTCCGTCTCGCCGTCGGACTGCTGCATTCCAAGATATTCCTGCTGTATCGTCGGGTCGTTCAGAAGTTCCTCGCCGACGCCCTCGCGGGTAACCTGTCCCGTCTTGATGACGTAAGCGCGGTGTGCGACTTCCAACGCGAGGAATGCGTTCTGCTCGACTATCAATATAGTCTGTCCTCTTTCTTTATTAAGCTGCACTATTTTGTCGAAGAGTTCGTCGATTATGATAGGCGCCAGCCCCAGCGAAGGCTCGTCCATGCAGAGCAGCTTCGGCCGCGCCATCAGCGCGCGTCCTATGGCGAGCATCTGCTGCTCGCCGCCGGACAACGTTCCGCCCTTTTGTTTGAGCCGTTCGCGCAGGCGCGGGAAGAGCGAAAGCACCTCTTCAAAATCTTTCTCGATAGCTTCTTTACCGTCTTTGCGGTTGAACATGCTCACCATAAGATTTTCTTTCACCGTAAGGTTGGGGAAGATCCTCCGTCCCTCGGGCACCAGCGAAATCCCCCTCGTGACGGTCTCATAAGAGGTCGAAGGAAGCTTTTCTCCGCAGAACGTTATGACGCCGGATTTGATTTCTTTATCCCCCGCTATGCTGCGCAGAAGCGTAGACTTCCCGGCTCCGTTGGCGCCGACCACGGAAACTATTTCCCCCTCGTCTATATGGATTGACACATCCTGCAAAGCGTGTATGCCGCCGTAATAGACGTTGATGGAATCGACGTTGAGGAAATTGCTCACACTCTGCGCCTCCTTTCGCCGAGATAAGCTTTGATGACCTTAGGGTCTGTCTGGATTTCTTTAGGAGTGCCCTCGGAAAGAAGCTGGCCGAGATTCAAGACGTAAATCCTCGAACAAAGCCGCAGGACTATATCGATATGATGCTCTATCATAACGACCGTCAGGTTGAACATCTTGTAGATGCCTCTTAGAAGCTCCACAAGCTCCTGACATTCGTCGTTGTTCATTCCAGCCGCCGGCTCGTCGAGCAGCAGCAGCTTCGGCGACGCGGCGAGCGCGCGCGCTATCTCGAGCCGCCTCTGTGAGCCGTACGGGAGCGTGCCCGCCTCTCTGTCCTTTTGGTCTGCAAGCCCGAGTATGGAGAGATATTCCAGCGCGCGCTCCTCCGTCTCGTGCTGCGTCTGTTTTACGACCGGCAGCCCCAGCATCGCCGACCAAATCGAATATTTCGGCGTGCTGTGCATCGGAATCGAGACGTTCTCAAGCACGGTCATTTTCGGGAAAAGCCTGATGTTCTGAAACGTTCTGCTAATTCCGTAATTTGCAATGACCGCCGGTTGTTTGCGTACGAGGCTTTTACCGTCGAACTCTATCTCCCCGGCCGTCGGCTTGATGTAGCCGGTGATGGAGTTGAAGAACGTCGTCTTCCCCGCGCCGTTCGGGCCGATAAGGCCGACGAACTCGCCTTGGTTTACGTGTACGCTGACATCCTCGATCGCATGAAGTCCGCCGAAAAATATGCTCATATGCCTGACGTCGAGCAGCGGAGTATTGTTGTTATCCATTCGTCTTCGCACCGCCCTTCCTCTTAAACAGACCGACGAACCATTTCCATGAAATCTCTTGATAGCCCATAAGCCCTTCGGGCTTGAACTGCATTATGAGCACGAAAGCCGCGCCGTAGAAGACGAGACGCCACAGCTGCAGGAAACGCAGCACTTCCGGCAGGACAACGAGAACGACGGCCGCGAGCATAGGGCCGGACAAACTTCCCATGCCGCCCAAGACGACGGAGGCGAGCAGGTCGTCGGACTTCGCTTCGGCGAACGTGGTCGGCGCGATATAGGTTGCGAAGAACGAGAAAAGTCCGCCCGAGATGCCGCCGTAGAAGGCGCTTATCATCAGCGATACGAGTTTCGTTTTCACGACGTTGACGCCGACCATCTCAGCGGCTAGCTCCTGCTGCTGGACGGCGACGCAGTTCTTGCCGTACTGCGATTTTAGGAAGTTCCTCATGAGGAAGACCATCAGGACGGTGATAGGCACTACCACCCAAACGGTCGAGAGGCGGGGAATTTCAGAAATTCCGTGCGCCCCTTGGAAGACTGGGTAAATGTTCGAAATGCTGATGCGTATGACGGCGACGAAGCCGAGCATTACGATTGCGAATGCGTCGCCCGCCATTTTGTTGCGCAGGGCGGGGTATCCTATGATTACGCTGACCAACACGGCGCAGAGGCCTCCGCATACGATTGCGAGAAGGAACGGAACGCCCAAGTGTTTAAAGAATATTACCGCCGCATATCCGCCGACTGCGAGGAAACCGGCGTGTCCGATTGAAAATATGCCGGTATAGCCTGTGAGCAGCACCAGCCCGGAAACGGCTATTATGTTGACGCAGGCGAATATTACAAGAGACATTATATACATTTTGCCGTTCCCCCTTCCTTATAATTTGTCGCCGGTGTCGTTGCCTAGGATTCCATTAGGCAGGAAGATCAGCACGACGATAAGGACGCCGAACGAGAACAGGTCTCTGTATGACGATGAGATGTAGCCTGAAATTATCGTCTCCAATATGCCCAAGATGAAGCCGCCGAGAACCGCTCCCGGAAGGCTTCCCAAGCCTCCTATGACGCTTGCGATGAAAGCCTTGCTGGATATTGCGCCGAGCGTCGGATAGACGGCATACTTCATGCCGGTAAAGGTGCCCGCTATCGCCGCGGTGATGCCCGATATGGCGAAAACTATGAGAGAAATTCTATCGACGTTGATTCCCATCAGGCCGGCTGTATCTGTATCGTGCGCGCTCGCCCTAATTGCGATGCCATATTTAGTTTTATCGATAAACACCCACAGGACGAGCAACGATATGAGAGAGACAAGAAGCGAGAAAATATCGAGCGCGCCCATACGTATTTTCCCCATAGCGAAGATACGGAACGGAAGGTCGCAGTTGAGGCTTCTCAGGTTGGCGCTCATCATGATGGTCATAAAGTTCTGAATCAAAATATTAACGCCCATCGCAGAAATCATTAGGAAGAGGCGCGAAGCTTTCATTTTTCGAAGAGATCTGTACGCGACGATTTCAGTAGCGACGGAGACGAGCACTCCGACGACGATGGCTCCGCACAGACCGGAGAGCAGCGAGGTCATGCCGAGTTCATGCACCATGAAATAAGCGCCGTAAGCCGCGCACATCATAATGGCGCCGAAGGCGAAATTCGTAAACTTAAAAATACTGTATATCAGCGCATATCCAACTGCAAGAAGGGCGTAGATTCCGCCTATTGAAAGGCCCGTTACAAGCTGTTGTATAAAAAGCGTTGTAGACATAATTTGTACTCAACTCCGTTTGCGACGCGTGCGCGGCGGCGCGGGCCGCCGCGCACGACATTGAAAATTTTATGCTTGGTGCGGCATAAACGGTTTTTTAGTTAGTTCTGAGGCTTAACCTTATCGAACAGAGTATATTTGCCGTCCTCTACCTTGAGTATCGTTACGCTTTTGTTGAGCGGATTGTGCGTAGCCGGGTCGATCGTAAAGGGTTCGGTGAAGAGCGGGACGTCTTTCGCCGTATCAAGAGCTTTTTTAAGGACTTCGCCGTCGAAGCTGTTCGTCTTATGTACAGCCCACTCAAGCAACTTTATGCCGTCAAGGCCGTAATAAGCGTAAATATTCGCTTTGTATCCTGTGCTCTTGTGCCTTTCGTCAAAAGCCTTCTTGTATTCGGCGTAGGCTGGTTCCTCGTCTATCATCGGCGTGGAGATATAGGCGCCTTCAACCTGCGGGCCGGCCGTTTCGAGAAGCTCAGGCGCATATACGCCGTCTGTGAACAAATAGGTGAACTGGAGGCCGAGCTGCTCCGCCTGTTTCGCTATCAGCGTCGCGAACCTATATTCCGCCGCGGGGGCGAAGAGCACCGTCGCCCCGGTGCCGCCGATCGTCGAGAGCTGGGCACGGAATTCAACATCGCTCATCTGATAGGACTGGGCGCTTATCACTTCTCCGCCGAGGCGCTTATACTCGTCGGTAAAGAACTTGAGTATGCCCTGTGCGTAAAGGTCTTCTACACCGGCTATCGTCGCCAGCTGCTTGATGCCGAGCTTGTTGTAGGCGAAGTCGGCCATAGCGGCTCCCTGATACGGGTCGGCAAACGAAACTCTGTACATGTACGGCTGGACTTTGCCGGTCTCTTCGCTGACGGTTATCTTCGCGTTCGTCGCGCCTATCGTTATGCACGGGGTCTTGCTCTCGTTGCAGAGCGTGATTATCGGAAGGGCGTATCGGCTGCCGGTCGGTCCCACGATCGCGATAACTTTGTCCTGCTGTATCATCTTGTTGACTGCGGTGACGGATTCCGTAAGCGCGTCGCGTCCAGCATCGTACGACACGAGTTCGACCTTTTTGCCGAGCCATCCGCCTTTCGCGTTGATCTCTTCAACGTAGTCCTCGATGGCCATTTTTGGCGGAATGTCCGTATATGCGCCCGGGCCGGTCAAGTTCGCCAAGAAGCCGATTTTGACGGTATCTCCGCTCCATCTGGCCGCCATGTCCGGGTCTTCGGCTGCGAAGGCTGGAGCGCAGAAAGCTGCGAAGCCCATCGCGGCCGCTGCAAATGCCGACGCGAAAGTTTTACTGCTCAATTTCACCATGACGTTACCTCCTTATATAATTTTCGTTTTTTTGCGAATTCATCTTAATGCTGCGTGAAAAACTGCCGTATTTTTAATTAGCGGGCTTTACTCTTTCAAACAGCGTGTATTTGCCGTCTTTTACCTGCAGTATCGTGACGCTCTTGTTGAGCGGGTCGTGCGTCTTGGGGTCGATCGTGAACGGTTCCGTAAAGAGTGGGACGTCCTTCGCGGACTCAAGAGCCTCTTTTATCTTCGTGCCGTCAAAGCTCTGGGCTTTGTTGACGGCCCATTCGAGCAGCATTATGCCGTCCATGCCGTAGTAGGCGTAGAGGTTCGCCTTGTATCCGGTGCTCTTGTGCTTTTCGTCGAAGGCTTTCTTGTATTCGGCGTAGGCGGGTTCTTCATCGATCATCGGCGTAGAGATGTAGGCGCCTTCGATTTGCGGACCGGCAGTCTCAAGAAGCTCAGGAGCATATACGCCGTCTGTGAAGAGGTAGGTGAACTGGAGGCCGAGCTGCTCCGCCTGCTTCGCTATCAGCGTCGCAAATCTGTATTCCGCCGCGGGGGCGAAAAGCGCGTCCGCACCGCTGTCGCCTATCGCGGAAAGCTGGGCGCGGAACTCGACGTCGTTCATCTGATATGCCTGCGAGTTGACCACTTCGCCGCCGAGACGTTTAAATTCGTCGGTGAAGAATTTGAGAATGCCCTGCGCGTAGAGATCGTCAACGCCGGCTATTGTAGCGACTTTCCTAATTCCCAGCTTGTTGTATGCGAAGGTCGCCATCGCCGCTCCCTGATATGGGTCTACGAACGATACGCGGAACATGTACGGCTGGACTTTGCCGGTCTCTTCGCTGACGGTTATTTTCGCGTTCGTCGCGCCTATCGTTATGCAGGGGGTCTTCGTTTCGTTGCACAGCGTTACGATGGGAAGCGCGAAGCGGCTGCCGGTCGGTCCTACGACGGCGATAACCTTATCCTGCTGGATCATTTTGTTGACGGCCGTTACGGATTCCGTGTAGGGGTCGCGTCCCGCGTCGTAAGGAACCAGCTCGACTTTCTTTCCGAGCCATCCGCCTTTGGCGTTTACCTGTTCAATATAGTCCTCGATGGCCATCTTGGGCGGAATGTCCGTGTAAGCGCCCGGCCCCGTCAAGTTGGCGAGGAAGCCTACTTTTACCGTATCCCCGCTCCATCTCACAGACATATCGTCCGCAGCCTCGGCGCGGGCGCATCCTGCGGCGAACAAACCAACCACTACCGCCGCCGCGACGGCGGCAAGCTTCTTAAACATCGATGAAACCTCCTTTAGTTTTTCAGAGAAAAAATTTCCCTGTAAAGCGCTTTAGTTGTCAACCACACATTTTGCAAGATGATGCTCGACGAAATATCCCGCTTTTTTGGGGTCTCGTTCTTTTATTGCTTCGGCTATCTTTGTGTGCGCATCTATGGTAGAGTCAAGAAGCCCTAAGTCTTCTTTGTAACGTTTCCACATGTGAGTGTCGGCTTTGGCGAGGAGGCCTCGGCTGATTTTCAGTATTTCTTCGTTATTAGAGGCTTCGGCTATCGCGAGGTGGAAGGCGCTGTCTATATCGAAGAAAAGATTTATATCGCCCGCCGCGAGCGCGCTCTTTGATTTTTCAATCAGTTCTTCAAGTCTTGCAATCTGCTCCGGCTCGGCGCGTCTTGCCGCCATAACCGCCACCGACGGCTCCAGGGCTATGCGCGCCTCAAGCGCTTCAAACGAACCGTTTACGGTTTCTGTATCTTCGAGAAATTTGTCAAGGATGCCGCGCGGACCGAATTTGCCGTAGAGAGCGTCATGTGCGATGAAAGTACCTTCGCCTGGAACGCGCGTGATGATACCCATGATTTCAAGCGCGGAGAGAGCCTCGCGCACAGAAGTACGGCTTATGTCGCTCTGTCTGACTATTTCAAGCTCGTTTGGCAATTTGTCGCCAGGCTTCAAATCTCCGCTTTCGAGCAAAGAAAGTATCCTCTTGACAATGATGGCCGGCTTTTTTGTAGAATCTTGCTTCGGAAACAATTCTTCCATTCCCGACACCTACTTTTATATACTCATTTTATGTATGACATAGTATGTATTTTGTGATAAGTGTATCATGAAAACATGTTTTGTCAATGGACTAATAGAGATTATAAAAAAGCGGCGCTTGCTTTTACGCAAGTGCCGCGCCGTGTGTCTTTTATAGAAAATTTAGCCGGTCACGGCCTACTTTCCCAGCATCATCAGCGCGAAGACTTTCGCTTCGTTCAGCATGTGGGCTATTTCGATGTGCTCGTTCGGCATGTGGGCGCAGTCTACTTCCTGTCCCCATACGACGGCGGGGATTCCTGCGCGGCGGAAGAAGGCTCCGCAGGTGCCGCCGCCGACGCCGCCGACCTTCGGCTTCATGCCGGGATAGACCTCGGCGAGAGCCGCCAGCAGCGTCCTGACGACAGGGGCGTCCTCCGCCGTCGGAGCCGCGGCCTGTTCTTTCTGCGGGAAGCGGCGGGTTATCTTGACTTTGTATTTTTCCTCTGTTTTCTTCGTCTCCGCGTCGACGATTTTCAGCACTTCTTCGAGCGGGACGGAGGGAAGGACGCGGCAGTCGAAGCTGAACACCTCGAGCCCTGGCACTGTGTTTACGTTAGCGACATTGGCGCGGCGGCGCGTAGGCTCGAAGGTGGATTCTGGCGGGTCGAAAAGGTTGTCACGCTCGGGGAAAGCCGCGTGCAGGGCCTCGTCAAGCGCTACGGAGAGGGCGTTGGCGGCGCGGCAGGCGTTGACGCCGAGATGAGGCGTGCTGCCGTGGACCTGTTTGCCCTCGACGGTGAATTCCATCCAGCAGATGCTTTTTTCGGCTATTTCAACAAAATCGCCGTTCTCAGTCCCCATGTCCGGGACGATTACAAGGTCGTCTTCAGCGAAAAGGCCTTTCTTCAGGAGGTGGCAAATGCCGTATTCACTTCCAAGCTCTTCGTCGGCGACGAAGGCGAGGCAGACTTCGTACTCAGGGGTTACGCCGAGTTCTTTGAGCGCGCGGAGCGCGTAGAGCGACGCCACGAGCTCCTGCCCGTTGTCGTTGGAGCCGCGTCCGTAGACGCGCCCGTCCTTGACCTCGGCCTTGAAAGGATCCGTGTGCCACAGGGAGCGTTCGCCCTCGGGCACAACATCCATGTGCGCGACTATCCAGAGGCGGCGTTTCGTTTTTCCCGGAAAGCGTACGACAAGATTCGGACGCTCGCCGCCAGCAGCTTTCGGGTCGGGCAGCGCGTATGTGCTAACGTCGCTGAACCCAAGCTCTTTCAGTTTCTTTATCAGATATTCGGCCTTGTGGAATTCGCCGTCTCCGCCGTCCGCCGGGCCTATCGCAGGAATAGCGACCAGGCCGCACAGAGTCTGCACCATTTTCGGCTCAAGCTCTTCTATCTTCGCAAAAAGTTTTTCTTTCAAGTTATGCACCTCGTTCTCAGCGTTTTTGACGATACTTCACGATCAAGATTTTATAACAACGCCGCGCATTTTCAAGGTTTTATGAAGAGGAGGATGCCGGACCGCGCGCCAGTCGGAGCGCGGGCTCTGCCGCCATGCAGCAGGGTGGTCAACGAAGGCGTCCGTCCAAATGAGAGCGTCCGCAAGGCCAACCGGCTCTCCAACGGCATGTTCCGGCTCGCGCACTTACACGAGTGTGAATCTAAAAGGAAGCGATTTTCTCACTGCATGAATTTCACAGAAGAGGGCGTGGGCGCGCGGCTGCCGCGCGAGGACCGCGCGGAGCCTGCGTTACCTTTTGCTTCGCGCCGCGAGCCGGCCGTGCAGGCCGCTGCGGGGGACGCCTCATTAGGCCGCCGCTGCGCCGTCATGATACGAAAAGACGCGCCCCTTTGCAAAGAGGCGCGTCCGTGCGGCTTTTGACGTAAGCGTCTTACTTCTCGTCCTTCATCTGAGAGAAGATGTTGGCGAGGATTGCGCCGGAGATGTTGTGCCAGACGCTGAACACCGCGCCGGGAACCGTGGCGAGCGCCAGCGACGGGAAGGATGTAGCCGCGAGGCTCGTGGCCAGGCCGGAGTTCTGCATACCGACCTCGATGGCTATGGCCTTCTTCTTGGAGAGCGGCAGGCCGAGGGCGCGCGCTACGCCGTATCCGAGCGCGTAGCCGAGCAGGTTGTGCAGTATGACGACGGCGAAGACTATCAGGCCCGTATCCATGATGCGGGCGGAGTTCGCCGACACGACGGCGGCGACTATCATGACTATCGCGGTGACGGAGACGAGCGGCAGTATCTTGACGGCCTTCTGCGTCGTCTCGCTGAAGAACTTGTTGATGACGAAGCCGGCGCCTATCGGGAGTATGACGACCTGTACTATGGAGATGAACATCGACATCATATCGACAGTGACTGTTTCTTTAAGCAGCAGGTACGTCAGAGCCGGCGTGACGATCGGGGCGAACACGGTGGACACGCTCGTCATTCCGACGGAGAGAGCGACGTCGCCCTTGCTGAGGTACGTCATGACGTTCGACGACGTTCCGCCCGGGCATGTGCCGACGAGTATGACTCCGACGAGAAGCGCGTCGTCGAGCTGGAAGAGCTTGCCGAGAGCGAAGGCGAGCAGCGGCATGATGGAGAACTGCGCTATGAAGCCGATGATGATGTCTTTCGGACGCTTGAAGACGACGGCGAAGTCCGCGGGCTTCATCGTCAGCCCCATGCCGAACATGACTATCATAAGAAGCGTCGTGACCCAGCTCGTCTTTATCCAGTTGAGCGCCGACGGCTGGAACAGCGCGACGGCGGCTACTATGACGACTATTATCGCCATGTACTTACCGACAAGTTCGCTTAATTTTTCAAGAAACCTCATTACAAAAATCTCCTCCGCGCATGAAACAGCGCATATATTTCAAAACGCAACGTATTATAAGAACCGGCACACGGCGCTGTCAAACATGCGCCGGAGCGCGCCGCGCCGCGCAAATGCAGGCGAAAGCGCGTTCGCTGGCGGAGAACATATACCGAAGCGCGTATAACGGCAAACAAAAAGAGGGCATAATCATACGCCCTCTTTATTTTTTTAAATTTGTCGAAACTCTTAGCCGCAGTATCCGCCGTGCCAACCCGGGGCGTAATCATAGTGATGTCCGCCTCCGTGGCAATGGGACAGATACATCCCGCTCTGTTCAATGCCGCGCGCAGTTCCGGCCGCGTAGGATACGGCTCCAGCAGCGCCGCAAAGCGCCACGGCGATCACACACGCCTTCAGGAATTTCTTCATCATCGAGATCACTTCCCTTCCTCCAAACTTTCCGCGACGTATTATACACCTTATGAGGCGGACGCGCGTACGATCCGGCGTCCGCCGTTTATCCCCGGCGTCCGCGCCTTCCGCGCCCGTGCGGCTGCGGGGCGGCTGCCCTGACGGCTTCCTTCAGAAGCCTGCCAGCCGCCTCGACCCTGCCGTTGTTCCCACGCTCTCCGTACATCGCCGCGCCGAACGACATCCCGAGCATCAATCCCTTTACCAGCAAACCTACTGCGTTAGATGGACCGCGCATAATCCCCAGCTCCTTGCTATCCGTTTTATTGAAGATGCCGGGATTATTTTAACCGATATAGTTAGCCTGCGCTACCTATTTTTACGATTTTTGCTTTTCTTCGTTTTATTCCGGCGCGTTCGGGGCGCGCCCACGGCTCAGCCTATTTTTATGAAGCCGTTTGAGCTGATGGTGAGCGCATCCTTGCTGGTCAACTTTGAGCCTTTGACGTTGAGGCCGTATATGTTCACGCCGGTATTGCTGACGACGACCTTTGCATGTGAGTCGGCGGTACTGGTAAGCCTCACGGTCTTAGACGAAATGTTCGCGTCTTTGTCGTTCATCTCTATCTGCGCGCCGTCTTTTATCTTAATCAGCGCCGACTTATCCTTAAATTCGGCGCTCGAACCGTCCTTGTACTGAAGGGCGGCTTTGGCATTGTCGACGACAAGCCCAGACAGCTTTGTATCGTCGCTGATTTTGTCCGCCTCCGACGGATAGTCGCCGGGAGTGACGGGCACGCCGAGCTTGAGCTTCCCGTCCGAGGGCGCGTAGCCGAGCCACTGCTTCTGCTTGAGGCTTACTGTAGAGCCTTTGCTGCCGCCGCGCGCAATGAACCACTCGTCGGCATAGTCCACGCTGTCTCTCTTGGAAATCGAGACTGTATCCGTCGCCCTGCCGTATATAAGGTCCGATATGGAAGCTATACTGTGATGCGGCGGCCTCATGACTGTTATTTTCTGTGTGTTTCTCAGGAAATCGTTGTCTGCGCTGATTATATCGTCGGCCACCCCGTCGCCGTCGGCGCGGCCGACGCCCCAGTGCGCCGGGCCTTTCGGGTCGCTGATGCGCAAAGACGCGTGCACCGCATCCGTACCGGCGAGCCCAGCCGTGTTGTCGATGGGCGTTCCCACAAGCGGCACGCCGCCCGCGTGAAACAGTATATGCTCCCCGGCGTTCGCGGTGACGGAGGTGCCGGCGTTCATGTTGACGTTCGCCTTAACGGCGTTGAGCGAGATACCGCCGAGCTTATCCTCCTGCTTATACATGGCCACCAACATCACTATCAACGACGTCAGCTCCGGCAGCAGCGACGCGAGCGACGACGTGGTGTAGCTGCGCTGCGCCGCGGCTTTGCTGACTTTATTGTAGTTCTTGTCGTAGTAGAGCTTATTGTCATCCGAGGCCGGCTCTTCGATGATCGCTTCCGCCACATCCATGACGGAGCCACAAACCCTCAGCACCAGGGTGGACAAGAGGCCGACGAGCTCGGGCGTTCCGGCTTTGGCCTGTACGAGAGAGGTCGCCGTGCCGTCGTCCTTGACGGTCATCGCCATGTTGTACGCCGTCTTCGGCGCTATCCCGATATTGATCAGCTGGAGGGCCATATTGAGCGCGAGCATCGCGTCTTTTACTCCGTCCGCCCCCCACGACAGGGCGTTCGAGGTGTCGCCCGAATAGGCTTTGCTGAGCGAGGAGAGAGTATCGGAGACCGCCGTGCCGAACGACGAGCATGTGGCGGCCCACGTCGCGAGCGCCTTCGGGTCGGTGGTAGAGCATGTAAGATTGCGGAAGCCGCACAGGTTCGTCTTGACCACTCCGGCGAGATCTGTGCTGCACGTCGATGTAGCGTGCAGTGCCGTGTCGGTCGCGTTCACAGTGAGGTCGGACGACCCCGCGGACATCATGAGCCCGTTGCCCGAGGGCATAAGCATCGAGATTCCCTGCTTTTTATCCTCGTCGTTTATCGTTATCTGGTTGCCGCCCGCTGTGCGCAGCCCCGATATGTTGCGGTTGCCGGAGCCGTATATGCTGCCAGTCTCGCCGTTGGCGAGGACGCCGGAGATGTACGGGCGGTCCGGGTCGCCCTCCTCGAACGATACTAACGCCTCGACGCCGGGCTGCACCGGCAGCGCGAAGCCGCTGTCGGGCCCCGCCTGAAGCTGAGCCATTCGTATCCAGCACGAGGCGTTGCCGCCGCTGCGCCCCGATACGTCGAAGGGGAAGACGAGCTTGTAGCGCCCGTATTCGTCCGTCTCGGCGCGCGCGCCTCCGCCCGCGCCGTCCACGAAGGCGCGCATTACTCCGGTTATCTTAGCGCGCGGAGCTTTGCGCTCGGGGCGGTACGTCGTATCGGCCTCTATGCAGCGAAATTCGTTGCGGTAGAAGAGGTGCTCTTTCGCTCCGCGCAGCGGGATGCCGAGGCCGAGCGATATGAATGACTCCTGCGACCCCTCGTGAGTGACCTCGGTCACCATGTAGTCGCGGTTGAAGGAGGGGCTGTAATGCCCGTCGAGCGTGAATACCGCGCCGGGGCGCACGAGCGGCGAGGCGCTGACGCCGCTGTATATTTTGCCGCGGCATTTCAGCTCCTCGGCGCGTATCTCCGCGATGCGGAGGGCCTCCGCCTGAGTTTCGGCGTGCTCGTGCGCGAGGTAGACGTCGCCGAAGCCGTCGGGCGACACTTCGGCCTCCGCGACTATCGGCATGTTCGGGCTGCGCCAGCTGTAGCTGCGCACGACGACGCGCGCCGGGAGCGGCGTCCGGCAGAGCGAGAAATATGTCGCGACCTCGCCGCTTTTGCCGCCCTCAAGCCCGGTCGCGGGAGAGTAATAGAGCGTCCCCGCAGAGCCGTCGTGCGACTGCGGCGCGTCTGAGAATATCACCGTGTCGCCGTCGGGCGCGAAGTAGAAGTATGCCCCTTCGCGCTCCATGCGCCACGTTATGTAGTCGTAGAGGCTTTCCTCGTGCTGCATCGCGAATTCCTGGCGCGGGTAGTCGCCGCGCGTCAGCCGCATTTCGTAGGCGAGCGGGAAGAAGCGCTCGGAGGCGAAGAGCTCCTCGACGGTCTCGGGCGCGGTCTTGTCCAGGAATATCGCGCTCTGCACGAGCTGCGTGAATTTCCAGAAGGCCGGGCGAAGCTGTACGGTATAGTATGCGTAGTTTTTGAAGTGCCCGGTCTGCTTCGCCGAGGCGGGGCGGCCCGCGAATACCGCGTCGGGCGCGCCGTCGCGCTTTATCGTGAGCCTGGCGCGCCCGGAGAGAAGCACGCCGAGGTCTACGGAGAGGTTTTCGCTGACGAGGTCTATCTCAAAGGAGAAAAGGCTCGAGAGCCCCTCGGCGCCGCGAAAGCCGAGGACGCGGAAGGTGTCCTCCGCCATGCCCTCGGCCTCGAAGCGGAACAGTTCGCTGTCCGCGTTTTGTGCCATCGCGTATCATTCCTTTCATGACGTACGGGGAGCCATGCGGGGCGGAACGCGGCGGCATGCCGCACCTCCGCCCCGCGCGGCTGGGTCAGTCGCTGACGCTCACCTTGCCCGAAGAATTTATCTTTGTCATAAGCTGGACCGGCAGAGTCTCCGTGCCCGAGAGCACCAGCCCCGCGTCGAGTATGAAGTTGACGCTGAACGGCTCCGCCGGGTCCGGCGCGTATGTGACGGTCACGCCGCGCAGCCTCGGCTCGCAGCGTTCGATGAAATGCGCTATCTCTTTCTCGAAGCGCGGAATGTCCTCGCGGCTGTAGCTCACGCCGATGCTCGTGAAGTCCGGAATGCCGAACTCCTCGTCGAGCACGCTGCTGCCGCGCCGCGTGTTCAGAAGCTTGCCCACGTAGCCGATGACGGAGCGAAGCACCTCGGCGGGGTCCTCGAAGTTCCCGCGCTCGGGGTCGTGCTGCATCGCGCGCATCCGCTCCAGGAAGCGTATGGAGGACACGGCCTATTTACCCCGCGTCTCCGACGGCGAGAATACGACGCGGACGGCCCCGCGCGATTCCGAGTATTCGGCCTTCGCGGAAAGACGCGCGACTCCCTTGGCTGCCACGCCGGAGACGCGCAGGTAGCCCTTGTGCGACGCCGTCTGTATCAGCGAGAGACAGCCGCCGCTCATCGGTTTTTTCATAAACGGAGCGTTCTTCCACTCGCCCTTGAGGTCCACAGTGGCCCCGTTGACGTTTGTCGGGTTGTAGAACGACACGTTACCCGCAATGCCGTCGAGCGGAAGCACAAGCGCCACCGCCCCGCCGTCGAGCGTCTGTATCTCTGGGCTGCCGAGCGTCCCGCTTCCGGGAGACGAGCCCTTCGCGAGCTCCGTCCATTCGGGCGCGGGCGGCGTCGAAGGCGCGGGCGTCTCGACCGGCGGGAGCGGGCGCGGCGCGGGCGGAAGCTCCGCCGCGCGTTCGCCGCGCGAGAAGAGGAAGGCCATCGTGTTGCCTATGCAGCTTGTGCGCGTGCTGCGCGATACCGCGACGCCGAGGAGCAGCACGAGTATCAGCCATATCAGCAGCATCCAGCGGAATATGGTCCGTAGCGAGTTCATCTGCGCGTCACCAGCCTTGTTATGTTCGCCGGCAGCTCGGGATATTTCGGAGCCGCGGCCTTGGCGTCGTCGAAGATGCCGGAGGTGTTGGAGACTATCACCGGCACCTTGACGGTCTTGACCTCCGCCGCGTCGAGCTTGTCCGATACGCTCGGGAAGTCCATCGCGAAGAAGGTCTTTTCTCCCATGCGGAAGTCGGTCACGAATTCCTTGAAGCTCCCGTATTCGCGCGTCATATCGAAGCCCGGGAAGCTGATTACAAGCGTCACGCGCCCGGATTTTTCGGGGCTGTAGGTGAAGGCCGCCTCCTGCGGGTAGTTCTGGTTGACGAGCTGCTGCGGGCCGTCTTCGCCCTCGAGCGTCAGCGTCACCATGCTCGGGCGCAGCCTCGCTCCGGCGTTGACTATCGGCGGGCGCGAGCTTATGTGTACGCGGAAGGAGTCCTTACGCTCGGGCGGCAGGGGCTGCGACGCGGCGCTCGCGCCCTCCACGAGCATCTGGAGGAAGCCGTCGTCGAATGGGAACTGAGCGCCGTTCCACTCTGAGGGGACTGGCGCGCCGCCGCGGTGCGAGAGCAGGTCGCCGAGGTTGTTCTGTACAAAGAGCGGCACGACGCCGGTCTCGCCGAATATCGCCTCGCCTCCGCCGCGTCCGTAGAGCACGGTCGGGCTGTTGAGCACCTCGTCCTCCCAACGGCGCTGAATGAGCTGCGCCGTCTCGGCCGTGGCCTCGGCGGCGATGAAGTCCAGTATGCCGCCGAGCACCTCGCGCGCCGGCGACCATTCCTCGTCTATGAGGGCGAAGGCCTCGCCGAAGCTGAGCGCCGCGTCGTCGTATGGCTTCGCCTCGGGGTGCTCAGCGCCCTTTTCGCGGCCGAACTTCGCCGAGCATAGCGAGAAGGCCGACGAGGGGTTTGAGACCGTGCCCAGCAAAGTCCCGCAGTTTTCGAAGAACGAGCGCATGTCGGCCTCGGCCTTGACCAAATCGCCGACCTTCGCCTCGCTCTTGACGCCGGAGCGGAGCTGCGTCAGCAGCCCGGGGTTCGACTCGACGGCGGAGAACATGTTCCACAGCCGCGTCTTGCCCTTGCTTTCGCTGTTCGCAAGAGCCATCGCTACGACGGCGTCTACCTGCTGCATGCGTCCGACCCACGGCGGGCTGACCCTGCTTTCGCGCAGCGGCGCGCTCTCCGCCATGATGCGGCGGTAGACCTTGACGTGCGGAAGGTCGGATACCTTCGTTATCTTTTCGTAATCGGAATAGAACTCGAATTTTTCGTTTCTGAGCGACGGGCCGGCCTCGGTGAAGCGGCGCGCGAAATCTTCCCACGCCTTGGCGTAGTTCAGCAGATATTCCGATCTGAAGTTTTCGAGGTAGACGCTCAGCACGCCGGAGCCGCCGGCTATGTCCTCGATGTCCTCTATCGTGTCGCGGACTGCTTTGCGTCCCGCCGCCGTGTAGCAGAATTCTACCTGCGCGTCTGCATCGCTCTGGATCGGTATATGCCGCCAGAACTGCGATAGACGCACGTTCTCCGTGCTGTGCGACGAGTTGAGCTGCGCCGTAAGGTCGTTGAGCAGGTTGCTGCCGCGCCGCGTGAAGCTCTGGACGAGCAGCGAGCGCATCTCCGCCGCTATCGCGGAAAGCTGATCCTCGCTCTCCGTCCAACGCAGCGAGTTGATTATGAGCTGTCCGGTCACGGGCGTCCATTCCTTTTCGTTCAGTCTTGTCAGAGGAAAGGAGCCGGCGTCGTCCGAGGCCCCGTGCAGCGCCGCCGCGTCGAGGCCGGACTGCCCGAGGCGGTCGGCGAGCGCGGCGGAGAGCCACGCGAGCTCTATCGCGAGGTCCATGTCGCGCGCGCGCGTCTGCGGCGTGGATGGAGCGGCGAGTATAGCGCGGAACTGGTCGGTCATAGGACGGAGGATCAGGCGGTTCACATCGCTTACGTAGTCGCGCTTGACTCCGGCGAGAGCGCGCCCGAGCATATCCTCGCCCATCTTGGGCAGATACCACGACTCGTGCGCCCTTTCGAGCTTTTGTATGTAGGTCATCTCGGAGTAGAGGCGCGCGTAGGTCTCGGACATGTCGCCGCCGGCTCCCGCGAGCACGCCGGCGCTTTCTCTTCCGTAGCGGCTCTCCGCCGCGTGCGGGTCGTCGGACAATATCCTGTACTGGTATATGGTGTTGGCCGCCGTCAGCCCGCAGAACGAGAGCGTCAGCAGCAGCCAGCCGGCCATAAGCGCCGTCTTACCTCCGGCACCGACGGGGATTCCGGTGAACGGCCTCGGCTGCGGCGCGGCGAGCAGGACGCGCGAGACGAACTCGCCCGCGAACGCGGGACGGCGGTGTTCGCCGCGGCCCGACGGGCGCGAGGCGCAGAAGAACACTCCCGCTATTTCCGGGTTGACCTGGTGCGATAGCTCGCGCGACAGGTTTTCCGTCAATATGTCGAGCTTCGGCGCGAGCCCCCTGAGGCGGCGGAGCGCCGTCAGCATATCGCCGTGAGGCGCGGCTCCGCGCGCCGCGCCGTCGAGCAGGAACGTTTCGAGCTTTCCGGCGGCGGCCTCCGCGGCGCGTCCTCCGGGTGCGCAGGCGCTCCATCCTCCGAGCGCGCCCTCCGGCCCGTCGGGCAGGCAGCGCGATAGAAGCGCGCCCATTCCAGGCAGACTCTCGATCTCTTCGACAAGTATGTAGACCGGGTACAGCGCGTTAGCGGTCATCATTATCTGGTGGAGCCTGCCGCGGAGATCCTGCCCGAGAGCGTCCGCCTCGAAGTCGCTCATCGCCTCGAGCTCCGGCGCGCGCAGCGTCAGCACCACTCCTCTGAGCGGGGCGGAGCGTCTTCGCGCGGCGAGCAGCTCCTCAAGCTCGGATTCCCACGTCCTTTCGTCGCCGCAGCTGAGGCTCAGCAGGACGCACGAGCCGAGGAAGTGCCAGCGCAGCGGCGCTTCCCCCTCCGGCAGTCTGCGCCCGAAGCCGTCGAAGGGCGTTTCAACGCCGGCCTCTTTGCCGACGGCTATGAACCACGGCTGGCTCGCGCCGAAGCGGCGCGAAAAGCGCGACGGCGAGTTGAGTATGCATGACATTCCCTGGTTCCACGCGCTTCTCACGGAGCCTCCGGCGACTTCGGCCTCGGCCTTCGGGCTCCCGCTCGCCACCTTCGCGACGAAGGCGCGCTTGTCGCGCCAGCGCCAGAGCGCGAGCAGCCCGCGCCAGACGAGGTACAGGGCCGCGATGCCGAGCACCGCCGCCGCTCCGGTGAAGACGGGCCAGCCCTCGTACCACGAGAGCGCCGTCAGCGCGCCGAGCAGGACGAGCAGAAGCAGCAGGATAAGGATATATTTCAAAGCCTTGGAAAGAAATTTCATTCAGCCGCACCTTCCTCCGAACAGATCAAGGAACGCCGTGGAACGGCGCGTTCGCCAGAACGCCGGCGCAGTAGAGCGCGAATACGAGACAGACCAGCAGCGGCAGCGCCACGTAGGCGGCGCGCTCCGCTACGGCGAGGCCGTACTTCGGGAGGCGGCGCGCGGGCGGCGCTTCCGGCTCAGGCTCGTCGTCGAACAGCGCGCGGCAAGACGATCGGACGCGCGCAAGAAGCGAGGCGTCGCCGTAGAGCGCGCCCCTGAAACCGAAGAGGAGGCAGAGCGCGAACACCCTGATGGCCTCGAAGCCTTCTCCGCAGCCGCGCGAGGCCGCCGCGTCGAAGCGCTCCGCGAGGTCGAGCTCGCGCCAGCTTCCCTCCGCGCCGCCGTCCAGCTCCGCGCAGGTCATATCCCCGGCGGCGGACTCCTCCGCGCCGTCGCGCGGCACGCCTCTGACGCGGCGCGGCGCTCCGCACGAATCGAGGCACTTGTCTAGCTCCTGATAAAAGAGCCGTCCCGCCTCCGAGGTGCCGAAGTATCTGAACTGGAGGCTGACGGCGGCCCACGACGCCGCATCGGCGCGCGGAGAACTCATCATCTGCTCGTCGGCCCACGCGTATACGGCGAGGCGCGCCTGCTCGAGCGCGCGCCGCCCGGCGGCGGACTGAGACTCTCCGGGGGATACGGCGGAGCGCTCGCGCCCCGCGAGCTCAACGATGCGCGCGTTAGCCTCGGCGAGCGGCGTTTCAAGCCCCTCGGGCGCTCCTGCGTAGTGGAGCGTCTCCGCCATCAGCGGCGCGAACCGTTCGCATAACCCGTTCATGCCCTCACCTCTCGACTACCGTTATCTGGACGCGCAGATCATCAGGCGCGCCAGGCAGCATGTACGATATCTCCCCGTCCGCCTCGAGCCTGCGCCAGAGCGGGTCGTTGGAGTCTATTCTGAAATATAGCGTGTCTCCGCGCCTCGGCAGCCCCATCGGAGGCTGCTCGCTGCGGCGCATGCGCACGCCGGGCAGAGCCTGCGTCATCAGGTCGGATATCTCGGAACTGGGCGCGAGCTTGCCGAGCGCCGGCGCCCCCGCGAGGTCACCGCCGCCCGGAGAGCGCAGCAGAAGCCAGTAGTCGTAGCTTCCGGCCGAGAGAGCGCCGCGCGGCATCACGGCTGAGAACACTCCGGGCGAGGCGGCGGGCTCGAGGTCGAATATGAACTGCGGCCCCATGACCAGCGTGTCCACGAGGCGCATTATCACGCGGGAGACGGCGCTGAAGCAGCCGTACAGGTCGGTGTGGTCGTATGGCGGGATCACGCGCGCCCCCTGCCGCGTCTCGCCGAGCGGAGACATGTCGGGCGCGAAAACCGAGAGCTCGCCCGCGATGCGGCAGAGCGAGCCGTAGACCTCCCACGGGTGGGCGTTCGGCGCGCTGAGCCAGCGGTTCAGCTCCGGTATGCTGCGCCCGAGCAGGCCCAGTATCGCTATGAGGACGGCGCCGTGGCCCTGTATCCCCTGCCAGTTGCCGTCGTTCGTCGTTATCTTGTATTCGTCCAGATGGCGGTTGCGCGAGAGCAGCGTGTCGGAGACGTCGTGGACGAGACGGTGCAGCGCCGGCGACGCGCCGATATCCACGCACGGCGGGGCCATGCGCTCGTCGAGGCGGACGCGCTCGCCGTCGCGCACGAGGCGCGCGATCGGCATCTTCCACAGAGCGCCGCCCTCCTCCTCGCCGAAGCAGAGGCGCATGTTGTAGCGCAGCGTAGAGACCGACATTTCCGGGCCGCTGCAGTAGTAGTCCGGCACCTCGTCCGGCTCGGGCGGCGCGGCGTAGCGGAAGTTCTCGGGCGCTTCGTCGGGAGACTGCGCGCGCACGACGTTGCCGCCGCTTTCCCGAAACTCCGCGATGCCGGCGTAGACTGTCAGCGGCGCTTCAGGGTTCGTCCACGCCTGCCCGAAGGGCCTAGGCTGGAGCCACGCGTTGCCGGGCAGCGAGACCCATTCACCCGACGGAAGCAGCAGTTCCATCGAGACGGCCTCGAAGACGCCGTTCGCAACGGCGTTCTCGTTCACCTCGAGACGGCGCACCCCCCACAGGTACGGATTGAGCAGAGCGAGGGCCGCCGCCGTCCTCCTGACGTTCTGGATGTATTCGAGCTGAAAGTGCTGCGGCTGCAAAAACACGCCGTGTTCCCAAAAAACAGGATTATCGTTCATCTATACCTTCACCTCCAGTGACGGTTACAGCCTCCGCGCTGAGAGAAACTCCGGCTGCGAGAGTTCCCGCGGTGTAGTATGTGGTTCTGCGCCGTTTCAATTTTATTACGGTCGTCCTCACGGGAAAAGGGACGTAGGCCGAGCAGCGAGCGGCGTCACCGTGCGCGTAGCCCGCCGCGGCGGCGAAATATTTCGCGCCCTCCATGCGGTCGAGTGTCAGCGAAATTTTTTCGCCCGGCTGGACGTATACGACCCTGCTCATGAGCGCGGCCCCTCCGAGAAGGTCGAGGCCGCCGCCGAGGAGCTTCGCCACGCCGTCGAAGGACGACGCGAGCTCGGAGAACTTGGCCATGTCCGAGAGCTGATACAGACAGACCGTTATCCCGAGCGGCGAGCCGTAGGCGAAATTCAGGTCATTCGCAGCCGTTATCGCGACGGTGAGGCCGTCCTTCGCCTGGCTCCACACGACCTCCGAAGGCTTGAGCGCCCCGTCGGGCGGCGGCGCGGGCCTCTTCGCGGCCTCGCAGCGCGGCGCGGAAAAAATCGCGAGCGCGGCGAATACTGCTGTCGCGCAGAGAAGCCCGAAACGCTTAGGCGACATCTACCTTGGCCTGCGCCGCTACGGAACAGAGACCCACCGTGTTGCCGTCGTTGTGCTTCGTCGTCGCGCCCTGCGAGACCGCGGCCTTGCCCTCGAGCGTGACCTTCTTCGAGCCGGAGACGAATTCCCCCTTGCCGATGAATTTCGACGATACGACGCCGCCTCCGGCGGTGCCCGCCTCGTCTCCGTTCGAGATCGCGGTTTGCGACTTCACGTTGAGCGCTAGCGCGCCCGATATGAATACCTTTTTGCACGCTGTGTTCGGCAGCGCCATATTGCACATGAATATATTCACGTAGGGGATCGGGACCGGGCCGCCGGGCGTCGGCGTCTTGCAGACGTCGGGCGCGCTGCTCATGCACGTCCCGCCCTGTAGTGTGAGCGCGAACATCCTAGCCCACCTTTATGCGCTCGGCGTCGAGGTCGAGCATCGCCTTGGCGCGCACGTCGGCGTTCTCTGCGCGAAGGCGGTAGCTCGCTTCGCTCTCCACGCGCATACGACCGGCGCGGCGCTCGTCGAGGCCGTCCGTGCGCTCGGAGAGCTCGCCGTAATGTCCGCTCTTGCGCGCGATGCGCTCGCCGAGCCGCCGGGCCGCGGTCTGCACCGCCGCGAAGCCCTGCAGCAGAAGTCCGCCGCCCATCGACACGACGGTTCCCTCCATGGATATTGAACGGGAGACTATGCTGGCGCTTTCGCTCTCGACCGAGAGCTCGCGCGCGCGGAGCGCCGTCTTCGCCGGAAGCTCGATCTCCGCCTCCGTGTCTCCGCGAACCAGTACGCACGTCACCCACGCTTCGCCGCCCGGCAGGAAGGCCGTCAGCACAACGTCGCCGCAGCGCGGCTTGAGCAGGCATCCCGCCGCGCGCTCGGCGCGCACCAGTCCGCGCGGCGTGCGCACGAGCATCGCGCCGTCGTCCCCGACGCCCGCTACCGTCCCCTTGACGAGCGCGCCGTCCGCTTCTATCGGAAGTGCGTATCCCATACCGTCTATCCCCTTTCCACTAAACCATCATCGTGCGTGATAAAAAATCTATAAAGCCGTTACTTGCCGCCGAAGCGGAAATTTTCCGCCTTGAGCAGTTTCTCGTCAGTGCCGCGCAGCCCGCCGGTCAGAGCGCCGGACATCGAGGCGCCGCCGAAGCGCACTCCGTGCCCGTTCGCGAGGGACAGGTCGGCGCCGTCGAAGCGCGCGCGTGAAACGTTCGCGTGAGACAAATCCGCCATGCGCAGCCTCGCGCGCGAGAGATTCGCGTAAGAGAGGTCGGCGCCGGTGAAATTCGCCTTCTCGAGCGGAGCGCCCGAGAGGTCCGCCAGAGCGAGCGAAGCGCCGGCGAAATGAGCCGCCGTCAGGTCGGAGCCGGTGAAAACGCATTTGTTCATGACGCTTCCGATAAAGCCCGCGAGGCCGAGAGAGCAGCGAAGGAATTGGGATTCGGAGAAATCCGTCTCCATCGCGACTATCTGCGTGAGCTCGCAGTCCTCGGCGGTCACGCCGCGGCAGGAGCAGCCCTGGAGCACCAGCATCGCGCCGCGCGCGCGCGTCATCCTCATTCCGTCGAGGCGGCAGCCCGCGCAGTGCGTCTTTTCTATATCCGTATCCACCCAGTCGGGCAGGGCCGTCTCCATCTCCATGAAGGTCGTGAGGCTGAGGCGTGCTCCGGGCCACGAGCAGCCGGAGAGCGCGCTCTCATGGAAGAATGCGCGCGTCATGTCCGCGCCGCCGAGCCCGCACTCCGTCAGCCTCGCGCGGACGAACGCCGCGCCGCGAAGAGAAGCGCCGGAAAAGTCGCAGCAGCCGAGCTCCGCGTCCTCGAACGTGCAGTCGGAGAGCTCCGCCCCCGTGAAGGAGCAGCCCTCGGCGCGGCAGCCGGTAAAATCCGCTCCCGTCAGCTCCGCTCCGTCGAAACGGCAGTTCGTCAGGACCTTCCCCGCGAACGAAAGCCCGCCGAGGCTTCCGCATCCCGTGAAGTCAGCATCACTGACTGCCTCCTGCGCCATTATTTCGTCAAGCCCCTTTACTTCGTCCGCCACGCCGTCACCTCCCCTTCCTCGCCTCTACTACGGTCTGTCCGCAGTCCGCGCCGCTCATGTCCGTAGCTCCGTCCGTGAATATGCGGCAGAGGTCCGCGCCGAATAGATTGCTCTTTGACAGGTCAGCGCCGTGAAGGCGCGCCTCCCTGAGCGAGCCGCGGAAAAGGTCTATCCCGCGCATCGAGGCCCCGTCGAGGCGGCTACGTGAGAAATCGCCGCCGCGCGCGGACGCTCCGGTCCAGCGCGACGAGGAGAGCAGGCAGTCCGTGAACGAAGCGCCGCCCGCCTCGGCTCCCGTGAAGTCCGAGCCCGTGAGGTCGCACTCCGTCCAGTTCGCCTCCGTCAGGCCGGCCCCGGCGAAGCTGCATTCGCGCGCGCTCGAACCGCGGCAGAAGGTCGAGCCGCCGAGCGCGGCTCCGGCGAAGTTCGAGCCGTCCGCTTTCGATTCGTGAAAATCCACGCCGCGCAGGTCCGCGCCCGAGAAATCTGAGGCGCTCACGTCACTGAAGGCGACGCGCGCGCGGCTCAGCGCGGCTCCCTGCGCGCGAAGTCCGCGCGCATCGGTATTGTAGAGCGACGCGCCGGCGAGGGCCGCGCCGGAAATGTCCGCGCCCTCGAGCAGCGCCTCGGTGAAGTCCGCGTCCTCCGCCGCGGCCGACGAAAGGACGGCCCCCTTGAGGTCCGCGCCTGTGAACGACGCGCCTTTGAGGCTCGCGCCAGCGAGCACGGCGCCCGCGAGCGAAGCGCCGTTGAAGCTCGCGCCGTCGAGCTTGGATTTTATAAACGAAGTCCCGGCGAGTTCCTGCCCCGAGAGATCCATCCCGGAGAGGTCGAGGCCGTCGAGCTTCGCCCCCGCGAGCGAGCCGCCCGAGGCGATGAGCAGGGCTGCGGACTCGCGCGAAAGCGGCGCTTCCGCGGCCCCGCGCACGGCCTCCGCCGTGTTTTCCACGGCTTCGGCGGATTTTTCCGAAACGGCTGGCTCAGCGGCTGACGCTGCGACGGGGACCGCAGCAGGAGCCGCGCCGCCGCCCATCGTCACGCCGAGCTCGTTCATCTTCTTCTGTATATTTTCTATGCGTCCCCTTACGGAGTCCTTCGGGAAGCCGGCAGCCGCTTCGAGCCGCGACGCGTAGTCGAGCAGCTCGCGCGGGTCGTAGGGCACCTCCTCCTCGAGCGCGGCGGCGAAGCGAGCCGCGGCGGCCGGCTCCATACCGGCCTTCACGAGCTGCGCCGCACAGTCCGCCGTGCCGCGCGAGGGCGCAGCCTCGCTCTCTCCGACCGGCAGCGAGGCGAGCGTCTTCTTCATCCTCGATACGACGCCGGCGTCCGCTCCTATCGCCGCGCCGAATTTTTCGGCGTAGGCGTCCGAGGCCGCCTTCCACGCGGCCTTGTCCTTGAAGTCCTCTATATTCGGCACCAGGATGTCGAGCGCCCTCCTGACGGATTCTATCTGCGCGTCGGATACTCCGGCGCGTTTCAGCGATTCCTCGAAGGCAGGAGGCTTCGCCGCTCCGGCCCGGGCCGACAGCTCCGCCATCCGCTCCGAGAGCCTGTCTATACGCTCGCGCGTCTCAGCGGCCTGCTCCGCGGTCATCGGCGGCAGGCCGGCTTTCGCGAGCTCGGCGTTTATCCCGGGCAGGGACTCTTCAAATTCCTTACGCATGTCCGCGCGCAGCTCCGAGGCGGAGACGGCGAAGCTTTCCCCGCTTGGCGCAGCAGAAACGGCCTGCGCGTGCGAAACGTTTTCCGCTTCCGCGGAGGCTTGCGCCTCGCCTGAGGCGGCGTCATGCGTTTCTAGCTTTTCCGCCGCCGCGGCTGCCGCGCCGTCCGCTGCGACGGCGGCTGAGGCTTCGGCTCCCGCGGTCTCAGCGCGCGCGTGCGGCTCCACAGGCGGAAGCTCCTCCGGCGGCGCGGCGTAATCCGCGGCGGCCTTCGCCGGCTCGCCGTCTATGTTCAGCGAAACGTTTACCTCTTCTATGCCAGCGCCGGCCTCGTCGTCGCATTCGACGGCGGCGTGCCACAGCAGCAGGCCGACTGCCGCGTCGGGGAAGAGCCAGAGCGTGTCCGGCTGCGGGGCCTTGCGCGAGGCTCCGTCCTTCGTCACGAAGGAGAAGACGGCCTCCGCCCTCGGAACCGCCGTCTCTATGGACGGTAAATCCTTGTTAAGGTTGACGAGAGCTACCGTCTCGCCGCCGCGCAATCCTTTCGGCAGTCTTTGGGGCGGCTGAGACAGGTTATAAAAGCCCCAGTCGAAATCGTCGGGGACGCCGGGCCATTTCTCGCGCAGCCATTTGCCGTCGTAGGTGCCCATACGCCCCATGCGGCAGGGCCACGCGCCTCGCGGCCCCATGCACGCGGGCGCCCCGTATGGCGCGGACTCGTCAGTGACCGGCGGCTTTTCGCCCTTGCCGGGGCGCGGGCCGTCTGGATTCTCCGCGTCGCTGCCCCACGTGGAGCTCCAGCCGAGCCCGGCCGAGACGAAGGGCTCGCGCCCCTCTACAAGAAATCTCCGGCGGCTCTCGCCGACGCGCACGGAGACTATCGTGCCCCTGGACGGCGCTCCGCCGGGAGCGTAGGCGCGTCCCGCGAGCAGCCACTCGGCCTCCTTCTTGGGCACGCCCATGTCGAGGCATTCGCCGGGGGCGAGCGCGCCCATCGCGGCGGCGAAGGCCGCCGTAGGTTCCGCCGGACGCCCCGTCGCGAGGTCGAAGGCGAAGCCCGCCGTAAAGCCCATACGGAGCTTCCCATCCATATAAAAAGGCTGATACGTCAGGCTCAGCAGCTCATGCGCTTCTGTTTTCACAACTGGCATCAGCTTTTCGCTCCTTCCGATAAAACCGTCATTTCTTCCACGATATCTTCACCGGCTGCACGGCCTCGGAGCCGAGATAAAATCCGAGCCTCGCGCCGGCTCCGAGCGCCGCGGGCGGCGGCGTCCCGCCGTCCGGATGCAGCACGAGGTCGAACTCATGCGGCGAGTCGAGATATCTGTCCACCCGGTCGCGGAACGTCTCGTATCCGGCGCGCCCCGGGAGGAACTCCCCGGCGTCGCGCGGCCCAGCTTTCCAAAGATGCACGCGGAATCTGCCCGAGCAGTCCGCGACGGACGAGCCGAGCACTGCGTCGTCCCCGAGCGTGCAGCCGCCGCGCCCGAGGAGGCAGCGCTGCCCATCCGGCACAGGCGCGCGGCGCTCGACGCACTGCTCGACCTCGACGTCGCCGCGTCCGAGCACGAATGCGATGTAGCGCTCGAGGCGCACCGCCGAACGCGGCCTCTGCGCGAGAAGATCGACTATCGCAAGTGCCTGCAGCCCCGGGTCGCGGAGCGTGTCCTCGGCCTGCCCCATCAGGCTGTACTGTATGAACTCCGCCGAACGCGACGCGCTCTCCACCGTGCGCCTCGGGATGTCGCCGTGGCGGTTCGCCGCGTAAAGCAGATGATAAAGATGATTGTTGAGTATATCGAGGAAGTCGCGCGTCACGCTCTCGTCGTCGCGCGCCTCGTCCAGCAGCTCCTCGGTGTAGAAGGTCGGGAGCGACCCCATCGTGCTGTAAAGCCCGTAATAGGGCACCGTTACGCGGAACACGCCCCCGCTGCGCCCTTCCCTGCGCTCGACCGAGACGACCTCGGAGGGCGGGAAGGCGAGTGAAAGCCACGGCACGACGCGCAGATTCCTGCGGAGGAAGAGGTCTATCCCCTCCGCCGTATCAGCGTTGAGCGCTCCGATCAGCCACAGCGCCTGGTACATCGTGAAGCGCTGCGGCTCGGTCATAAGCCGGCGTTCTAAATCAGCCGTCTGGTTCCTAGCCTCGGAGTCCATTCCCATCGTTCGCCGGCGCCGGAGACCGTGAGCACGAGCCTTGTATATGTATTCATCGCCGCGAACTCGGCGAGGAACTGGTCGAGCGAGTCCGCGAAAAGCCAAAGATCGCCGTCCGACACGAAGCCGGCCGGATCAAGTTCAAGGTCGAGACGCCGCCCGCGCAGCATCCGTCCGCGGAAGAGCCGCTCCTCGCCGCACGACGAAAAGGAGCGCACGGACTGGCAGCGCTTCGCGCACGCGACGGCGAGCTCCGGCGCGTCGCCGGAACGCGGCGCGTAGAGCGAGAGAGTCTGCCGAAGGGCCTCGGCTGAGGCCACGGGCAGCAGGTTGGCGTTCATCTGGGCGAGGAAGCGCCACTGCAGGCTCTCGTCTGTGGGCGGCGAAAGAGTAGCAGAGGGAGCCGTCACGTTCTCGAACGAAGCCTTCGACGGCGAGCTGTCGGTCGGCCGGCAGATGTCGCCCTGAAGCAGCCTGTTCGGAATGCCGCGGTTGCAGCATATCAGCTCCATTGACACCACCCGCTCGTCGAAGCCGTCCGTCGAATCGGGACGGCGCGGCATGGAGAGATAATATTCCGATACGGCCCCGTCCTCCGGCATCGTGTATCTGACGCTGTAAAGCATTCCGCCGCGCGACTCGCCGTAGAGCCCGTAGGGCCGGCAGCGTTCGGCCCTTCCTCCGCGGCGCACGGCTGCGACGTCCGTAACGCCGAGTATATCGACGTACTGACGCTCCTTGACGTGCGGATATATGCGGTATTCCTCCTGTGTGAAGTCTACCTGTATCGGTTCGGAATGCACGCTGAAAATATTGCAGGCCGATACCGTGTTGACCGCGAACGATCCGTCGGAGAAGGCCGGCAGAGGCGCGACCGACGGGCCGAAGCGGAAGGTTACGCGCAGCTCCCGCGAAGATTCCGCGAGCGGAAGCCGTTTCAGCCCGGACAGGCTGAAGGCCGTGAGATGGTCGGGACAGCAGAAATAGCGCACCAGCGACATATAGGAGCGGTTGGCCGCGCGTCTCTGCGGTAGGCGCAGATCCTCAAGCGGAGGGCGCTTTATGGAAAGAGCGGAAGCCGGGAGGCTGACGGATGAAGCGCCGGAGGCGACAGACACGGACTCGAGCCGCGTCAGCAGCGCGAGAAGGCGCTGCGAGGCCTGCGCGTAGGAGCCGACGAGATGGAAGTCCAAACTGTCTGGCAGAAACCTCTCAAGCGGCGCGGCCGCGCGCAGCGTCACGGTCACCTCCCCCGACATGTCGCTGCGCGTCTCGCTTTCTGTCGAAGCGACCTCGAGCGGCAGCACGTCGAGATCCCACATCGTGCTGTAAAGGCACGAGACGCCGCCTATCGGACGCGATGCGAGCTGCGTGCCGCGCGGAACGGCGAGCGGCTCCGTAAAGCCGGGGCTGAGTGAGAAGCGCATGACCGCCATCGACGGCACCGGCATCACCGACTCCGGGAAGACCTCGCGCAGCAGCGTCTGTATGAGCTCCGGCGCGGTCTGGTCGAGACGCTCGTGTATCTTCGCGCACAGGTACGCCGTCCCCTCGAGTATGCGCTCGGCGTCCGGATCTCCGCCCTGCTCCAGCAGCATGGGGGCGACGGCGGGATATTTTCGTGCAAACTCGCGGGCGCCCTCGTGCAGCATTCTCAACTGTTCCTGAAAGTACTTGTTCACGGCCGCCTCTTTCCCTGATAAATCTGCAAAACTCCCAAAAACACATGAAGCGTCGTTAAAACTAATCTGTCATTTCTAAATTATACACAAGGTTTATCAAATTGCAAATTACAACGGCTCGACATAAAGGCGTAAACTGTCCCTCAGTGCGCTTGACAAACGAAGCGGGCCGTCCGTAATATAATTTTACCGGCCGCAGCGGCGCGCAGCGCGCCGCGGACGGCGCAAAAAACTCAAGAGGACACTGAAATGGACATAACAGCGCTCGCGGCGTCGCCCGTCAGCGAAAGCTCGCCGGCAGGCGCGGACGCCAAATACGAACCCGAATACGAAGCGATGACGGCGGAGATAGCCAAGCTCTCATCCGTCAGCCGGAGCGAGCCGATATCATGGCAGGCCGTCGCGGACAACGCCGCCGAGATACTCGCCCACAAATCCAAAGACATCCAGGCCGCCGCATACATGGCGGTGGCTCTTCAGTACACCGAAGGGACGCAGGGGCTGCTCGACGGCGCGAGGCTGCTCCACGGCCTGTTCGAAAACTTCTGGGACGACGCCTTCCCGCCGAAGGCGAAGCTGCGCCGCCGCCAGAACGCCTACGACTGGTGGCACGAGCGTACGCTCGAGCTGCTGAAGAAGGACGGGCAGCCGCCCGTGAGCGCGGAACTCGCGGAGGACGCGCGCAGCGCGGTGCTTGAGCTCGACGGGCTCGCCGGGACCCTGATGGAGGAGGCGCGCCCTCTGCGCGACATAGCCGAGGCGATACGCGCTCTCCCGCTGCTCCCAGAGGAAAAGCCGGAGCCGGCGGCTCCGCCCGCCCCAGCGCAGCCCGAGAACAGAGAGGAACCGCAGACCGCTCCGCAGCGCGAGCCGGAACCGCCGCTCGCGACGCCCGCGCCTCAGCCTCCGGCCGCCGCGCCCGTACCCGCGCAGCCAGGCGACACGGCGGCGGCGCAGGCCGCATTCGTCGAGGCCGCGCGCGCATACGCCTCGGCGCTCCGCGCGGAGGATCCGGCGAACCATCTTGCGTGGCAGCTCCCGCGCGTCGCGCTCTGGGGCAGGATAGCCGCGCTGCCGCCAGCCGACGGCTCGGGGCAGACGATGATCCCAGCGCCGGACATGGAGAGGATCGGAGCCGTCGAAAGGCTGCTCTCGGGGCAGAACTGGCTCAAGGCCGCCCTCGCGGCCGACGACCTGTTCCCCTCTTATCCGCTGTATATAGACCTGCAGCGCATGGCTGACGAGGCGCTGGGCAGGCTCGGCCCCGCCTTCGCCGCGGCGCGCGCGCGCGTGAGGAGCGAGACGGCGGCCCTCATGGAGCGTCTGCCGGGGCTCGCGAAGCTCAGCTACGACGGCGGCACGCCATTCGCCGCGCCGGCGGCGCGCGCGTGGCTCGACGAAATAACGCGCGGCGGAGACGAAGCCGGCCCCGCCGGCGGCGTCGCCTTAGATAAAACAGGAACAGCCGTCGCCGAGGCGAGGGAGCTGCTCGCCGGCGGCGACGCCGCCGGCGCGCTGAAAACGCTCGAGGATGCGCATGGTTCATCCGCCGCCGCCAACGCCAGACTGCGCGCCGAAGAGCTGCGCATACTCTGCTCGCAGCGCGAGACGAAGGCCGCCGCGGCGCTCGCGCGCGCTCTGACCCGCGAGTTGGAGGAAAGCGGGCTCGCGAGGCTCGAACCCGAGCTCGCGGTCGAAACGATGACGGCGGTCTGCCGCGCTCTCGACCTCTCCGGCGACGCGGAGGGAGCGGAAAGACTGCGCGAAAGGATAGCCGCGATAAAACCCTCCGCCGTGCTCGGATGGAGCTGAGACCGCCGGACGCGGGTCGGCCGTTAAAAAATTTCCGCCGCGCCGCGGAGGCGCCGCCCCTCTGAAACGCGAGGCATACGCGAGCCGGAATCCGCGCGGACGGACGGAACGGCGGCCTGCAAGGGTAAAACGAGCGCCCCGGCGCTCTTTGTCCGCGCGCGGACGAAATCCCATAAATCCGCCGCGCGGCATTGATTCGCTTATCGCCGTTCAACTATGCGGGCGAGGCCGCAATATCTTGTCATTCCGCGCTTTGACGCCGCGCGCCGTCCGCGAAAGCTGACGTTTAGCCGTTTATAGTCAATTAACTTGATTACAAAAATCAGTGATTTCGTCACCCCGCGCCTAACGCGGGGCCCAGCGGTTTTTACTTCCGATACGCCGCGGTATTTGAAGCCGCCGGACGCCGGGGCGAGCCCGGCATGACAAATCAAAGTTCTTCTTCATAAATTGAATGGCTATACGGCGCGCGCCCGACGAGACGGAGCTCGCGCCGTATAGCCAAGCGGCGGGCTTGCGCGGGGGATTTTCGGCGTCCGCCCGCGCGTATGGGTGCGTCCGGCGTTAATAATAGTCATAAATGCGCTATGAACATATCAAAAATTACCTTAACGACGCTTATAGATGCTATAATAATCAAGACTTTAATCTGCGGCGCAGCCGTGAAGGAGGAAAATGTACCATGAACAATGAACCGGCGTTCATAACTGAACTATCGATTGTCCCCCCCCCGCTAAACGAAATTTTAGTTTAGCAAAATTCTTTTCATCCCTTCTGCTATTCGTATTTCTTTTCTCACTGGCAACATTGACCTGCGCGTCGAAGTCGTGGGCCGAACCGGCGACCGAGACGACAGACGGCGCCGTCTACTATCTGCTCGCCACGCCAGAGGATCTAGCGTGGTTCCGCGACGCGGTGAACGCGACGAGCGCCGACGCTGCCGCGCCGGACATCAACGCGAAATTGACGGCTGACATCGACCTCTCCGGCTATGAATCGTGGACGCCGATAGGACAGGGCACCGACGCGACGCCCAACGGCTACGAGGGAATATTCGACGGAAACGGTCACAGCGTTACGGGGTACACCGTGACGGCGCACGTCGAAGTACGCGGCTATGAAAACAACAGCGATGTTAGTGGGTACACGCCGCGCGCGTCAGGATTATTCGGCTTTGTCTCAGGGACTATCAGGAATCTCAGAGCAAGCGGAACTGTCAGCATTAACGAAGAAACTACAGGCATCGCGCTCTGCGTCGGCGGCATAGCAGGTTATCTCCAGACCGGCCAGTCTCTGATAGAAAACTGCTCTTTCTACGGCAATGAGGAAAGCTCCGTAACCGTCAATTCAGTCGACAGAACCTACGCAGGCGGCATTGTCGGGCACGCAGACACGGACGGCGTCGCGCTGATAGGATGCTCCAACGAAAGCGCAGGGGACATCAGCATAACAATGACAGCGGGAAACCAGTCCGCAGTAGGCGGAATCATCGGCATGAGCGGAGAGAAGGCTTCTATTATAGACTGCGTAAAGAGCGGCTCTGGCAATATCGTTACCAACTCGCCTGGCAGGGGCGTGGCAGGCGGCGTTATCGGATATGCGTTCTATAGCGTAGATAACTGCGTCAACAGCGGAGCCGGAAATGTAACCGGCATTTCTACCTCTTCTAGTAAGGTTTATGCCTATGCCGGAGGCATTGTCGGGTATGCTGACGATGACTCTCCGGTAACAAACTGCTCATATAGTGGCTCCGGCAATATCGAAGCAAATTCAAATTTCGACGGCACCTACACAAGTAACTGCAACGCATACACCGGCGGCATTGCAGGCTCTGCCTATGCAGGAGTGCAGAACTGCACCAACAGCGGCTCTGGTGACATTACGGGCAGCGCCGGTAGCTCTCCCTACGTCGGCGGCATAGTCGGGTACGCCCAAAAACAGCCGGTTACGAACTGCGTTATGAGCGGTTCTGGCGATATCGAAGCAAACGCGACCGTGTGGAACTCATACGCTGGAGGCATCGCCGGACGGAGTGACTTGGGAGTCGAGAACTGCATAAACATAGGAACGGGAGACATTGCATCGTCAACAGAGGCAAGCAACAAGAACGCCTGCGCCGCCGGCATAACCGGGGCAGGCAACGCTACGGAGTGCGTTATGAGCGGCACCGGGACAATATCGGCGTCGGCGCCGAATGAATCCAATCAGTTAGCTGGAGGACTTATAGCGACAGAGGGCAGTTCGTCGGACTGTGCGTGGAACAAAACGGAAAATTCTCCCGAATACGCGAACCCCGGCGGTACAAGAGAAGACCCTAACCCTACCAATGAAGGCGTGACCGTCGTCAAAGACGTGGAGCTGGACAGCGCCGTAGTTGCGCTATCGGCCTCGATTTCTTCCAACACGATGTACGTCGGCGCGGACGAGACGATTACCGTCAGCGCTCTGCCGGGCGACAACGGGACGATAAACATCACGGATTTCAGCTCGTCGGACGACACGATAGTCGCGGTGAGCGAGGGCGAATACGGCACGCTCGTGCTGACGGGCGTCAGAGAGGGCACGGCAACTGTGACGCTGAGCGCCGAGGCCGAGGCCACGGACTTTTCCAGCCTCGCGGGCGGCGAATCCGGCGGTGATGTGACGAGCGGAGACATTACTAGCGGCGATGTTACGAGCGGCGACGTGACCGCGGAGACTAAAAAGGTCGTCTTGAAGAACGTCTCGTTCACCGTCACCGTCAGCAACGTGGCGCTCGAAGGCATATCGCTCCCCGCCTCCGTCCAGATGAAGGCGGGCGACACGCAGACGATAAACGTGACCTACACGCCCGGCGACGCTACGGAAAAGGGCGTGACGTGGAGCAGTTCGAATGAAAGCGTCGTGACTGTGACGCCGGCCGCCGAAAAAGGCGCGGCTACGCTTAGGGCGGTAAGCGCGGGCACGGCGACCGTAACCGCAACATCCGACGACGGCGCGCACACGGCGCAGTGCTCCGTAACGGTCAGCGCGGCGGAAACGGACACGCCTGACACACCACCCCCGACGCCGGAGCAGCCGCAGCACTCCGGCGGCGGTGGCGGCGGCGGATGCAGCGCGGGATTCGGAGCGCTTGCCCTGCTCGCGTTCATCCCGATAGTCATGCGCAGAAAGAAATAGCCCTTTAGGGAACAAACACACAACAAAGCCAAAGCCGGAGGGAAACCTCCGGCCTTGGCTTATATAATCATTTGTAGTTATTTAACTTATGGAGAATAACTTTAATTCGTCATGCCGGACTTGCCCCAGCATCCGGCGTTGTTAAACATCGCCGGCTTGCCGGAGGTTTAAAGCCGCGGGATTCCGCGTCAAGCGCGGAATGACGACGAAAGCAGCTGATTCTCTTTGTTGATTAAATAGCTATAAATAATGATTATAATTATTTGACTTTCAGCAGAGAGTATCGCTTTCAGCATGGCAGGGCCGACCCCGGCGGCGAGCGTCGTCAAACATCGCGGCGTATGGAAACTAAAAGCCGCGGGATTTGGAGCCACTGGATGCCAGGGCAAGTCCGGCATGACAAACCTTTGTTCTCCTTCATAAGTGAAATGATTATAAAAGCCGCTGGGCCCAACGTCGAGCGCGGGGTGACGAAATCTCCGATTTTCGTAATCAAGTTAATTGACTATAAATATACTAAACGGCCACGCGCTTCGCACTCGGGGCCGTCGTTTTATACTATTTCGGCTGTTTATAGTTATTCAACTATTTAAGAATACGGCGGCTCTCTTCGTCATGCCGCGCTTGACGCGGAATCCTGCAGCTTCAAATGCGTGATGCCTCGGTGAACACAAACCGCCGGACGCCGCGTCGTGGCGTGAAATGACGAGAGATACGTCTTTCTTGTAAAGTTTAGTCGCTATAAGAACACGGCGGCTCTTATCGTCAATTCACGCCCGCAGCGGCGAGCCGCGGAAATCTTCAGCGCCCGTCCGCGCGGAGGGCGCGCGGCGCGGCGATGGAGCCGGCCGTTTTTGTTTGCCGGCCGGCAACTGTATCCGCCGCGCCGCTGCGGTTTTGCCGCGGCTATTCCTGTTCCTCCGCTTCCGGCTCGTGCGGCGTTTCCCCGGCGCACGGAGCCTCCGCCTCTTCTTCGGCGGGTTCGTCGTGGAAACGCAGCGCGAACGAGCCGTCCTCGCCGACGTAGAGCTCGGCGTGCGGCGGCATCTCTCCGCCGGACATGCGCTCGAGCATACGGTGCGCGAGCTTGGGCAGCACGGAGCCGGCGAGTATCGTCTCGATGCTGCGCGCGCCCGTCTCGGTTTCAGTGCAGCGCGATACGATAAGCTCAGTCACCTCGGGCGCTACCGTAAGCTCGACGCCGTTGTTGGCCTTGAGGCGTTTGACGACCGAGGCGAGCTTCGCCTCGGCGATGCGCTTCATAGCCTCTTCGTTCAGGCTGCGGAATGGAACGACGGTCATGCGCGCCAGCAGCGCGGGACGGAAATGGCGCGAAAGCTCGGGGCGCACCGCCTGCACGAGCGCCTCTTCGTCTATCTCGCCGCCGCCCGCCGTGAGGCTCTGGATGGTCTCGGAGGCGAGGTTCGAGGTCAGCATGATGATGGTGTTCCTGAAGCTGACCTCCTTGCCCTCGCCGTCGGTGAGCGTGCCCTTGTCGAAGACCTGATAGAAGAGATTCATCACGTCGATATGCGCCTTCTCACACTCGTCGAGCAGGACGACCGAGTAGGGCCTGCGGCGCACTGCCTCGGTGAGCATGCCGCCCTCGCCGTAGCCGACGTAGCCCGGCGGCGAGCCTATGAGACGCGACACGGTGTGCTTCTCCTGGAATTCGCTCATGTTTATCGTGACGACGCTGCGGCTGTCGCCGAAGAGTATCTCGGCGAGCGCGAGCCCCGTCTCCGTCTTTCCGACGCCCGAGGGGCCGGCGAGCAGGAATACGCCGAGCGGCCTGTCCGGAGACATGAGGCCGGCGGTCGAGGCCTGTATCGTCTTGGCTATCACGCGCAGCGCCGCGTCCTGCCCCTTGATGCGCTCGCCGAGCAGCTTGTCGAGCTCCTGCGCGACGGCGGCCTGACGGCTCGCCATGCGCCCCGCGGGGATGCCGGTCCAGTCGGAGACGACCTGAGCGACGACCTCGCCCGTGACCTCGACGTGTATGAGCCGTCCCTGCTCGTGCAGCGCTTCGTATTTTTCCTTCGCACGCTCGAAGTCGAGGCGGATGCGCTCGGCCTCCGCGCCGCCGGCTCCTGCCGCCTCGGTCTCCGGCGCTTCCGCGCCTTCTCCGGCGTTTTCAGGCTTTTCGGCGAGCTTCGCGGCAGCCAGCATCTCGCCGCGGCGCGCGATGAATTCGTCCGCCGCGTTCTTTTCCTCTTCCCAGCGTGCGCGGAGGCGCTCTTCCCCGGCCTTCGCTTCTTCTATCTCCTTTTCAAGCTCCGCGACGCGCTTTTCGTCTACTTCGGCTCCGTTCATGATGTCGCGTTTCAGCCCGTCGAGCTCGCGCTCCGCGGCCTGGCGCGCGCGCTCCGTATCTTCGAGCGGAGCGGGCTTCGACGACAGGCTGACCTTGACGCGCGCGCAGGCGGTGTCGAGCAGGTCTATCGCCTTGTCGGGCAGGAAGCGCCCGCTGATGTAGCGCGCGGAGAGGTTCGCAGCCGCTTCTATCGCGTCGTCGCGTATCAGGACGCCGTGGGCCTTCTCGTAGCTCGCGCGTATCCCGCGCAGTATCAGCGCGGCCGTGCGCGGCGACGGCTCGTCGAGCTTGACGAGCTGGAAACGTCTCGCGAGAGCCGCGTCCTTCTCAAAATATTTTTTGTATTCCTTCCACGTCGTCGCGGCGCAAGTCTTTATCTCGCCGCGCGCGAGCGCCGGTTTCATCAGGTTCGCGGCGTCGGAGCCGCCGGCCTGCCCGCCCGCGCCGACGAGCATGTGCGCCTCGTCTATGAACAGTATTATCGGCTTCTCGCTCGCCTTTATCTCGTCGAGCACGCCTTTGAGACGGCGCTCGAATTCTCCCTTGACGCTCGCGCCGGCCTCGAGCAGCCCCATGTCGAGCGAGAGCAGGGTCGAGCCCTTTATCGCGTCTGGCACGTCGCCCTGCACGATACGGAGCGCGAGCCCCTCGAGCACAGCAGTCTTTCCGACACCCGGCTCGCCGACGAGTATCGGGTTGTTCTTGCGGCGGCGCGCAAGGATGTCCACCATCTGGCGGATTTCCGCGTCGCGCCCGAATACGGGGTCTATCTTCCCGGCTTTGGCCTTCGCCGTGAAATCCTCGCAGAATTTCGCGATAAAGCTCTCGGCGTCTCCGCCCGCCGCGGCCTTCGAGGCCGGAGCCTCGGGCAGCGTCATTGAAGTCTCCTTGGAGCCGTCCGCTATCTTGGCGAAGTTCTTGAGAAGGTTCTCGCGGCTGACCGCGGAGAAGGCTTGCGTATAATCGCCCTGCGCGTAGACGGCGGGCTTGCGCAGGAAGGCGAGCAGCAGAGCGCCGGAGCGTATGCGGCTCAGCTTGAGGTCTACCGATGCGACGAGCCACGCAGCCTCCATAAGCTCGATGAGCAGCGGCGAGAATACAGGCCGTCCGCCGTTGCCGCTCCTGAAGCCGTCTACGGCGGCGTTCAGCGCGCGCTGAGCCTCCGCCGCGTCGGCGCCGAAGGTCTCGAGCGCCATCGGGATGTCGCTCTGCGGCTCCGCCATGCAGGCCAGCAGCAGATGCTCTATCGCAACCTCGTAGTGGCCGCGCCTTACGGCGTTTCCGGCGGCGTTGTTGAGCGCGAGCGTGAGAAAGTCGTTGCATTTTTCAAAAAGAGAGGCAATATCTACTCCTGTGGACATAAGTTCCTCCTTTTGCCGCGCGCGGCGGCGCGGAATTTTTCAGAGCGCCGGTACGACAGAGACAGAGGAGGACAGATGCGCTCTGCCCCTCTCTGTCTCTCGACTTGGCGCGTTACCGGGCCGGACTAGGCTTTCCAGTCGTCGGTGTATTCGATGTTTCCGTCGTTGTACGTCCACGTAATCTTGGAGTAGGTGAACTGCACGTCCTCCATGTCGTGATAGGGCTTGCTCTCCGGCAGGAAGGTGAGCGGCGTGAGCTGGTCCATCTCGACTACGATGGCGTTCTCCATTTTGACGGTGAAGTATTTTTCTTCGGTGCCGTCCGGCTTGATGCGGTAGTAGTCTACCGTGACGTCGAGCTGCTCGCCGGTGCAGCAGGCCTTGTAGAGCTTCGGCGAAGCCTGGCTCTTCGCCATCGTTATCTTATAAGGATGGTGTATCCTCTGACCGGTCGGCAGTCCGGTGTGGGTGTCCTTCGGTATCTCCACCTTGTGCTCGGTGGCGTAGACGAGGATCGAGTCCTTCTTGTCGCCGCCCTGCTCACAGTCGCCCTTGATGTCGCCCTGGCTTTTTCCCTTTAATTTCATATACGCTGTAAGTGCCATTCCAGTATCTCCTTTTCTATGTGATTATCGCCGTTAGGTAAAGGCAGCGCTTATTGCTTGTCCAGCTTCCCGACGAGGGAGAGCGTGAAGTTCGCGCCCATGTACTTGAAGTGCGGGCGGACGAGCAGATTGACGGAATACCAGCCCGGATCTCCGGGCACGTCGCTGACCTGCACCTTCGCCATGCGCAGCGGGCGCTTGCTGCGCGTGATGGCGTCTGGGTTGTCCATCTCCGTGACGTACTGGCTTATCCATGTGTTGAGCTCGCGCTCGATGTCGGCGCGCTCTTTCCAGCCGCCGATGTTCTCGCGCTGGATGACCTTGATGTAGTGGGCCAGACGGTTCATTATCATCATGTACGGGAGCTGAGTCGAGAGCTTGTAATTCATCTCGGCCTCCTTGCCCTCCGGCGTGTTCGGGAAGACCTTAGGGCGCAGCACGGAGTTCGCCGAGAAGAATGCCGCGTTGTCGGAGCCTTTGCGCATTGTCAGGGCTATGAAGCCTTCCTCAGCGAGCTCGTATTCGCGGCGCTCTGAGATGAGGACCTCGGTCGGTATTTTCGTCTGTATCTCGCCCATCTGCTCGAACTGGTAGAGCGGAAGGTTCTCGACCGCTCCTCCGCTCTGCGGGCCGATGATGTTGCTGCACCAGCGGTACTTCGCGAAGCTGTCCGCCATGCGCGAGGCCAGCGCGAAGGAGGTGTTGCCCCAGCAGAAGTCCTCGTTGCCGTCAACGGTCTCGGTAAAATTGAAATTCTTGGCTGGCGTCGTGTTCTCGCCGTAGGGCAGGCGGAGCAGGAAGCGCGGAAGCGTCAGTCCGAGATAGCGGCTGTCCTCGTTCTCGCGCAGCGAGCGCCACTTCGCGTACTGCGGCATCTCGAATATGGAGTGAAGGTCCTTGAGGTTCGGAAGCTGGTCCCACGAGTCGATGCCGAAAAACTCCTTGCCCGCCGCGCCGAGGAACGGCACGTGCGACATCGCGGAGACGCTCGCCACGTTGCGCAGCAGCTCTATGTCCTGCGGTCCCGGTCCGAAAGTGTAATTTGAGACTACCGCGCCGACCGGCTGTCCTCCGAACTGGCCGAACTCGGCGGTGTAGATGTGCTTATAGAGGCCGGACTTGACGACCTCGGGCGAATCCTCGAAGTCGTCGATAAGATCCTGCTTCGAGACGTTGAGTATCTCGACCTTGGTGTTCTGGCGGAAATCGACGTTGTCTACAAGGAACTTAAGCGAGCGCCACGAGGACTCGAGCTCGCGGAACCGGCTGTTGTGCATGATCTCGTTGACCTGGTCGGAGAGCTTCTTGTCGAGCTCGACGATCATCGCGTCAACGAGCGCTCCGCTCACCTTCGGGGCGGCGCCGCTCGAGGCTATCTCCTTGATGAACTCCTGGAGCCCGGCGCGCGTAACCTCGTATCCCTCGTCGGTGGGCTTGATCTTGGACGCCTCTATGATTTCGTCAAGCAGGCTCGAAGCAGGGGCCTCGGCCTGCTGCGGCATAGTTTCCTTCTGTTCTTCGGCCATCCTACTTCTCCTCCTCTCCGTCTATGCCGAGCTCCTGCAGCAAAGCGTCGCGGGCCTTTTCGTCGTTTACAAGGTCCTGAAGCTTCTTGCGGAAATTGGGGACGTTCGACAGCGGCCCCTTGAGAGCCTTCAGCGCCTCGCGCAGCTGCATCAGCTTCGCGAGCTCGGGCACCATCTCGACTATGGCGTCGGGGCCGAAGTCCTTCAGCGTTTTGAATTTAAGGTCGGCTGACAGCGTCGCGTCGGGGTCGTCGCCGAGCTTGTTCGGCACCTGAAGCTGCAGCGAGAGCCCCTGGCTCTGCATCACCTTGTCAAAATTATCCTTATCAACGCTGATCGGCTTGCGGTCCTCAAGCATAGTGTCGTCCTTGCGCAGAGTGAAATCCCCCAGCACCATCAGCTTAAGAGGCAGCTCGATATCTTCCTGGACGTCGCCTGTAGCCGGCCTGTAAACGATATTTACCCGTTCCTTCGGCGACGCGCTTCCCTCGTTAGGCATTTCCCCGTTAACCTCCTATTCTGAAAATAAAATCGTAATAACTCAAAAAATGCGAACAACCGGGCCGCTTCAAAACATACGGCGGATAGCGCTCTATCTGTGTACTACTATATATTCTAGGCTAACGAGTGTCAAACGGATTGCACGTAATGGCAAGGTGAAATTATCCGGCTCCGGCTTACGCATACAATAGGCGCACAAACGAAGAAAACAGCGCGGCGCGTACACGGCGGACGGCGCTTTTCGGGCCGCCGTTGAAAACAGCGAGATGCCGGCGCAGCTCCGCGGCGTTTTTATTCCGATTCCGCGCCGCGCGCCGGGCGGAGAAAGAAAGAGCCTATCAGCGGTATAATGGCGACCGCCGCCATAGCGAAGAACGAAGCCCTAAGCCCGAAGCTGTCGGCGAGCATCCCGAGCAGCGGCACCGTCAGCCCGCCGATGCTTATCGCAAGCCCGAGCGTCACGCCGGAAGCGAAGCCGACGTGGTTCGGAAGATACTGCTGCCCGAGGACGACCATCGGGCTGTATGAGAAGTAGAGAGATGCGACTATCGGAAGCATGAGCGCGCCCGCGAGATATACGCTGCGCGTCGAGGCGAGCAGCAGTATCGCCGGGATGTAGACGGAGAGGCTCAGCCGTATCATCCTGCGGCAGCCGAAGCGGTCGGCGAGCCTGCCGCCGATCAGAGTGCAGGCCGCGCCCATAGCGTAGTATACGCTGAGCGCAGCGCTGCCCGCAGATTCCGTCTGGCCCAGCTCGTGTATCCAGTAGAGCGCCAGGAAGGTATTCATGCCGCACATCATTATCGAGCGTCCGAATATCACGAGACAGAGGCGCGCGAAGGCTCCCCAGTCGTCCGCTCCGCGCGCCGCGGCGCCCGAGGAGGCCCTGCCCCTGCTCGCACCGAGCTCCGTCAGGCTGCCGTACTGCGAGAAGAAGAGCGCGCATGCGATTATCTCCATCACGAGGAACACGCCGGTGCCGCGCATCCCGAATGTCAGTATCGCGGTCGAGACTATCAGCGGCCCAAGCGAGAAGCCGAGGCTGCCGCCGAATGAGAAAATGCCGATGCTGCGGGCTTTGTCGTGCTGACCGGAAGCGTAGTTTACAAATTTCACGGCCTGCGGGTGGAAGAGCGAGACGCCTGTGCCGCTTAGGACGACGGCGCAGCACAGCCCGAAGAAGCTCGAGGTGAAGCCGGTCAGCGCGATGCCGCCGCCGGCCATAAGCATGCCTATAGGGATGGCCCACGCGGTGTTGCGCTTGTCGGAGACGTAGCCGATGAGCGGCTGTACGGCCGAGCCGACCAGGTTCGATATCATGACGAGCGAGGCCGCCGTCGCGTAGCTGTAGCCGTAGGCCGCAATGAGGAACGGAAGCACGGCGGAGAGCGCCCCCTGATTTATATCCGAGCAAAAGTGCCCGAGCGACATCAGATACTTATACTTCGTATTGCGCTGCAATCAGTCCATCTCCCCGCCGTTATCACGAGCTAAGCAATATTGCCGATTTTAACACTTTTTTAACAGGCGCGGAATACGCGGGCACGGAAAGTTCACGCGCGCGGAATCCGGGCGGCGCGTTTCGCCGGATATCCACGCGCGGCCGGCGTCATCGCCGCTTATGCTGCGCGCGCCGGTTTATTGAGTTTCACATAGCGTCTCCGATATTTCACAGCGCGCGGATTCCGCCTGCTTCATCTCGCGGTGCGGAAGAAAATCGCAGGATTTCGTCCTACAAAGATGGCATGAGCAGTGTATCTTTCCCTTGGCGAGCCGTCCCGGCCTGCCGCGCGTCCATGCGTTTACATATTCTTCTCCGCCGACGCGCCTGAGTATGGAAATCTTTCTTTTGATAACGCGCCGCCGCTGTCTTCTGCGGTATTCTCTGGTTCTTTCCAAAACTTATCACTCCCGGACGATTCGGGCCGCCTGCACGGGGCGTCTGGGAAATTCCCCCGTACAGGCGGCTTATGTGGTCCGGGCGTGAAAGGAAGCGTGCGCGTGTCATCGTCCTGATTTGCCGCCGCCATTCGCTTCAAGCTCGCGGCGCATGACGGAGACGGTCTTCGCGTAGCCCGCGCGTTCGTAGAGGCGGCGCGCGGCGGCGTTGGCCTCGAGCACGTTCAGCTCCATGTATTCGAGCCCGCGCCCGCGCGCCCACTCTTCGCAGGCCGCGAGCAACGCGCTTCCTACGCCGCGCCCGCGCAGCTTTTCGTCTACGCATATGTCCATGAGGAAGGCGTAACGCCTTTGCGCGACGCCCGCTAGTTTCGCGGACTCGCGGCTCTGGAGCAGAGCGAAGCCGAGAGCCGCGCCCTCCTCTTCGGCTATCAGAATATCGGATTTGTCGGAAGTTATAGTATCTTTTATAAAACTTTCGTCCTGTTCCTCGTTCGTGCGGTAGAGCGGCGCAAGTTCGTAAAGGCGCGCTATTATCTGACGGTAGAGCCGCATTATCTGCGGAATGTCGCGCGGCGCGGCTTCACGTATTTTCATCGTTCTGCGCTAATCGCGCGGCATTTCGCGCCTGATGTCCGCGATGGGCGGCACGAAGTCAGCCGCGGCCGCCGCGTCCCAGGGGAAGAGAACCCACGTGTCCTGGCTGACCTCGGTGATGAAGCTGTCTACGAGCGCGCGGCCGGCCGGTTTCGCGTAGACGGTCGCGAAGTGCGCCGCTCCGAACATTCCGCGGACTATCTTCGCCGTCTTGCCCGTGTCCACGAGGTCGTCTATCACGAGCCACGTTTCGTCCACATGCGCCAGGTCGGGACGTTTCAGAATATCAGCCGACGCGGCCTGGTCGCGCATCGTGTAGCTTGAAATGCAGACCGTATCCACGAGCCGTATGTTCAGCTCGCGCGCTATGACGGCGGCGGGGACGAGGCCGCCGCGCGCGACCGCGACGATGCGGCTCCAGTCTGAGCGCACGTCCAGCAGCTTCCACGCAAGCGCGCGGCAGTCGCGCTGAAGCTGCTCCCACGACACGGGGTAATTTTTGCGGTATCTCGACGATGTACCCGACATTGCGAAATCTCCCTTCCGCACGCTAGAGCGAGTCGCCTAGCGAATCGAGCAGCGCGTCGATGTCGTCCTTGTAATCGTTTCCCGGCTCGAGCGAGAGGCGCATCGTCACGCCGTCGCCCTCGCGCGCCCCCTCGGGCAGCAGCGCCGCGGGAAACTCGAACACCGCGCCGTCGAGCAGCATCAGCCGCGCGACGCCGGAATCCACCGCGTCTATGAAAAGTTTAAGCTCTTTATGCGAACTCATTTGACCACTCTCTTTCTCTCGAACGTAACGCTTTTTCCGTCGGTGCGCAGCTTGACCGGGCCGTCCGCCGTGTCGAAGCGCAGTATTCCGGCTTTGCGCACAGCGCTCACGACCTCTTTGTGCGGGTGTCCGTAGCTGTTGCCGCGCGCGTAGCTGAGTATGATTATATCCGGCGAGACCTCGCGCAGAAGAACGGCGTCCGTCCCGTTGCGCGCGCCGTGGTGGGCGGCCTTAAGCACAGCCGCGCGCGGCATGGGCGCTATCGTCTCCTGTTCCTCCTTCTGCGCGTCGCCCATCATAAGGAACGAGACCTCGCCGTATGTTACGAGAACGATCAGCCCGTTGTTGTTCGCGTCGCTGTCGGTCCCCTTGAGCGTCTTCGCCGGGGCTAACACGTCGAGCTTCACGCCGCCCATCTTCGTCGAATAACCGCGTTTCGGCCGCCCGAACGGAATTTTCTTATCTTTTATCGTCTGATAGAAATCGCGCTGGATCTTAGAGCCGTGGTTGTAGCCGGAGTCCCATATCTTTTTTACCGGAATCTTCGCGAGAAGCTCCTTCATCCCTCCGATGTGGTCCTCGTGCGGATGAGTCGCGACGAGCAGGTCGATTTTGCGCACGCCGCACGATTTGAGATAATTCACGGTCTTCTTCGCATTCTTGCGCGTTCCCGCGTCGAAGACTATCGTCTCCCCGCCAGGCAGCACGAACAGCGAGCAATCCCCCTGCCCGACGTCGAGAGCGTAGTACCGGAGCTGAGCGGCCTTCGCCGCCTCGGACGGAGAGAGAAAGAGCGCCAGCGAAGCTATCGCCGCGAGCAGGAAAAACGCTAATTTGTTTAATTTGAATTTCATGGCACGACCTCCCGCAGACCGGGGCGCGCCCCGTAATCTGCGCTATAATGGTACTTTATCAAAGGAAGAAAGGAAAGACGCGATGTTCGGATTCTTTCTCGTGATGCCGCTGGTCATCATTATAGCGCTGGGCAACATACTGAGGAGACGCGGCTTCTACAGCGACGGCGACGTCGCGGCGCTTTCTAAGACGCTGTATTGGGTTATCCTTCCGATGCTGCTTTTCCGCACGACATATATTTCAGGGACGGAGGTTCTTTCGCAGCCTAATTTACTTATCGCTGTCAACATATGTTATGTAGCCACCTTAGCCGCGGCGTGGCTGGGGGCCGCGCGCTTCGCTCACCAGGGAGACATGCGCCGCGTCGCAGTCTCCGTGCTCTCCGACTTCCGCTCGAACAACATATACCTCGGCTTCCCCGTCATCCAGCTCGCGATGGGCGAGGCAGGGCTACATCTTGCATCTGTGTATATCGCCGTGAGCATGGCTTTCTACCAAATTTATTCTATCGGTGGAGGCGAGGTAGCCGTGACTGGAAGGATAACGGCGGCAAACCTTGCTGGCATAGCGCGCAAGCTATTAACGAATCCTATGCTCGTTTCCTGCGTCGCAGGCATCGGAGCTGCCCTGCTTTCTGTGCCGGTACATTTTGTCTTTGACGAAACAATGAAGCTTGTCTCAGGAGCCGCGACGGCGGTAGCGCTGCTGGCTCTAGGCGGCACGCTTGATATACCAGAAGCGCATCGTGTTATAGAAATCATGCGTCGCACATGGTTCGACATTCTGATAAAGCTCATTCTTAATCCTCTGATTATGTGGGGTGCGCTCACAGCCTTCGGGATTTCCGGAGACCTCGCGCGCGTCACGGTCATGCTCAGCTCGATGCCATGCGCCGTCAACTGCTTCATAATCGCCAAGGGCATGGGCATGGACGGAGACTACGCTGCGGACCTCGTAGCAGCGACGACTCTTCTCGGCATAATTTCTATTCCGGCTTGGGCTTACGCGCTCGGCATAGTTTAGCTCCGTTTCTATAAAAAAATGTGAACCATACATAAGCCCACGGTTTCTGTGTGAAGCGCGGGTCAGCCGTTTATTCTGCAAAAATCGCAAAAATCCGCGGCGGCGTGAATTTTATATTGAACTTAATGCGCTGTTTGGTTTATAATATCGGGACGGAACTCATATACTCTATCTGAAAATTTCTATAACGAAGGAGTGCGCTGCGATGATGGTACCACATTCGGTAAATGCGGAGAGAGACGGAAAGGCTACTAAGGTAGTAATAGCGCTCGGCGGCAACGCGCTGATGGAGGCAGGCACGCCTCCGACCGCGGAGGAGCAGCTCAAGGTCGTCAAGAAAACCTGCGAGAACCTAGCGGACATCAGCTGCAGCGGCTATGAGATGGCCGTCGTCCACGGCAACGGCCCACAGGTCGGACGCCTCGTGCTCCAGCAGGAGATAGCGGCGGCGGAGCAGCCCGACCAGCTTCCGGCGATCCCATTCGACTGCTGCGGCGCTATGACCGAGGGCTACATCGGCTACCAGATACAGCAGAGCCTGCGCGACGCGCTCCGCAACAGGAACCGCAACGTCCCGGTCGTCACCATCGTGACTCAGGTAATAGTGGATGCCGACGACCCGGCCTTTGAAAAGCCGACGAAGCCGATCGGACGCTTCTACAACGCCGAGGATGCGAAGAAAATGGCGGAGGAAAAGGGCTGGACGATGAAGGAGGACTCTGGCCGCGGCTGGCGGCGCGTCGTCCCGTCGCCGAAACCCAAGCGCATAGTCGAGCTCGACTCCGTCAAACGCCTCTGGGACACGACGATAGTCGTCACGGCGGGCGGCGGCGGCATCCCCGTCGTTGAGAACATGGACGGCTCGCTGACCGGAGTCGCAGCGGTCATAGACAAGGACCTCGCGGCGGAGCGCCTCGCCGAGGACATGGAGACAGACATTCTGCTCATCCTCACCGAGGTCGAGAACGTCTACGTCAACTTCGGCAAGCCCGACCAGCGCGCGCTCTCGCACATAACCGTCGCCGAGGCCATAAAGTACATGGAAGAAAAACAGTTCGGCGCCGGCAGCATGGAGCCGAAGGTAATGGCGGCGATAAAGTTCGCGCGCCGTTTCCCCGGCAAAAAGGCGATAATCACCTCGCTCGCGAAGGCCAAAGACGCGCTCGAAAACGGAGCCGGAACAGTCATCACGATGGCGTAGCACCGAAATTTTACGAAATCCCCGAAAAACACATCCCCGCGCCCGGAGCCTCGGACGCGGGGATGTGTTTATAATCAGTCCGTTCTGCATAAAACCTATACCACTCCGCAAATCTCCTGTACAGGCAAAACGCAGCGACCGATGCGCGCCCTTTCATGTTTGCCCAGGAACACGCGGAACCTCAGAACTGACGCCGCGCGCAAGGCTACGGCCTTATCACGACGCGCATCCCTATTTTTATATATTTCTCCTTCAGCTTCGCGACGTCGGCATTCGTGAGGCGGATGCAGCCCTCCGTCGCGTCCGTCCCTATAGAGGCCGGGTCGTGCGTGCCGTGGATACCGATACCGCGCCAGCCGGTCGCAAGCCGGATGAACCACGGGCCGTACGCACCCTTTATCTCTCCCCTGCCGTCGCCGAAATCGTGGCTCCACCACGATGCGTCCTGGATCTGCTCGACCGTGAAGCTCCCCTCCGGCGTCCGCATATCGCCTACGCGCTCCTTTTGGCCTTTGTTCTTCCCCACCGCTATTCCGAAACTCTCCACTACGCCGCCGCCGGACATGACGCGCAGGAGATGTTCTCCCTTTGAAACGTCGAGCCATATCTCGGCGCCGCCCTCCGCAGCGAAACACGCGCCGGCAAAAATCGCCGACGCCGCCAGCGCCGCGATGAATACGCATATCGCTCGGAATTTAATCATCTCGGCCGTCCTCCGCGCCGTCCGACCCTCGCCCACGCCGCGCGGCGTTCCATATACGCTCCGCCTTCGAGCCGAGAAGCCACAGGCTCGCCCCCAAAATAAGGAAGAAAAGCCCCTTGTTCATAGCGTTCCAGAAATTCTCAAAAAAGCGCGTATAGACGTTGACGGCGAGAAAAACCGCGCCGTAGCCGCGCAGCATCATGTCGTCGCTCCTGATGCCGAGCCACAGCGAAACGCCCGCCGCCGCCGCGAAAACGGCGCACCAGAGAAAAAGCTCCGCGCGTCCTGTCTGACGCCAGCTCCCGTCCGCCAGCCCGTTATTCCCGAAAATCGACATCATCCACAAACTGACGAAAAGGAACAAAAGCCCAACTGAAAGCGTCTGGCGACGAAAACAGGCTAAACGCGGCGAACGCTCCATAAAACACTGCGCAGCTACGAGCGCGACGCCGTAAAGCGCGAACCGCGCCGGGTAATTCATCCCAAGCCAATAAGCGCCCCAGCCGGAAACATACCCCGTCTCCGCACCGAGCCAGCTCCCGAGCGAAAAAAGCGCGAAAATCCAGACGAGCGATGAGCCCATGGCGACGGCGATAACCGCGTAAACCGCAGCCGCCAGCGCCAGCAGCAGAGAAAAATGCCCGTCCTCGCCGCCGAGCGCGACGCCTAGCCACGCTATCGACGAAGCCGTAGACAGCACGCCGAGCATCAGCACAGCCTCGTTCGTAAAAACGCGCTCCGGCCTGCGCAGCCGCCGCCGGTACGCCGCCGCGTAAAAAACAGCCGCAAGCGCGGCGAAAAAGACGCACTTCACGAGAGGCGCGCTCCCGAAAACACGCCGTATAAGCGCGACGAGCCACTCCGTCTGAAGCAGCGCCGCGATTCCAACGGCAAAACAGCAGAGCGCGAGAACGAGCAGCCAGCGCGCCGTGCGCCGCCAGTCGAACGGAAGCGGCGACACACTGCCGCGCAGCCGCCGCGCCGTCTCGGCGTCCACGACGCCCGCGCCCTCCCACACATCTATCATCTCCGCAACGACGGCATAGCGCCGCTTTGAAATCTCTATCATCCTAACGCCCCTTTCAAAGCCGCGAAAAATCAATACACGCCGCTATTGTAAGCCACGCGCGCAAATTGAGCCAGAGCCGGCGCCGCGCGGCGTTCCGCCAGGCATGGCGAACTTGCCGCACGCGCGCGCCGCGCGGCACAAAGCAAAGCCGAAACCGCCGCCTCAAAACTTATGCGCGCGGCGTAAAACACACATCAACTCCAGACCTCCTCCCAAGCTGCCGGCCGCTTCGCTCGCAGGCGAACGCCCCGCCGAAAACATAAAAAAACGCCAGGGCATATTGACAAATCATCAATATCCTGTAAAATATCTCCTCGTAATGCCGCTGATTGCGGCGATGTGAGTGCTAGGATGGCCGAGTGGTCAAAGGCAACAGACTGTAAATCTGTCGGCGAGAGCCTACGCTAGTTCGAACCTAGCTCCTAGCACCATTTTTTATGTAAGCGCCCTTACCGCGCACACGGACCAACGCCGACTTAGCTCAGTAGGTAGAGCACATCCATGGTAAGGATGGGGTCTCCGGTTCGAGTCCGGAAGTCGGCTCCATGAATATCAAGGGTTTTCGGGATTTCCGAAAGCCCTTTTTTATTCCTCCATACTCAGTATGTACTCAAAGTGTGATTCCCGACGTGATCAGCTCTCCGCTTATATGAGCGTCTGGATTCTTTTCCATCCGTCTTGTGCAGTCCGCGCAAATGATTCTCGGCCTCCGCATGGAGGCGCGCATGGCGTTGGTCGGACGCGCGTCGGGGCAAGCGACCGGAATTCAGTCGCCCTGTGGATTTAAATAAGGCGGCCTCTTTGCAGAGTCTCACCTAAACGCTGCAGCGGACCGGCACTTATGCTTTTCGGCGATGATCTCACGGTGAACGCAGGAGGCCGATTAAGACGCAGCCCCTTTCGATCTTATCTCATACGTAACGGACGGAAGCGCCGCGTGGGCCGCAGTATTTTATCAGACGCAGGGAAATTGGGAAACGCAGCAGATTTTTTATAAAAAGTGCGCTCGGCATAAAAGTTATAAACATGGGCGGGCTTTCGGCATATCATGCGGCGTGCTTGGGCGGTTCCGCATTTTACGGAGGATTTTCAATCAAGGCGCGGCGAAGATCCGGCATGATATGAGAAAGCCGAAGGTTTTGCGCTGAAATGTCCGCGTGCAGCCTTCGGCTGATTCCGCTGTATAACGTTCTTTAGCTGCGTTTCGTTTATTCCGCTTCGCCGAGCATCGCGCGGACGCAGTTGGCGCGATCTTCGAAGTTTTTCATGCCCATGCCGTAGCCGGTTTTTTCTAGGCGCATAGGGGGAAGCGCCCCGAAGCAGGAGACAAAATGCTTCAGCAGAGCCGCGCCGGTCGGGGTGCATAGTTCGCCGCGCACATCTCCGCCGTATATCGGGACGCCCTCGAGTATGCGCGCCGTCGCCGGCGCGGGGACGGGCATGACGCCGTGGGCGCAGCGCACGGCTCCGCTTCCGACGTGAACGGGCGAGGCGGCGACGCGAGCTGGCGCGATTTCGAGCATGAGCAGTGAGACGGCGGCGACGTCGGCTATCGCGTCCATCGCGCCGACTTCGTGAAAGTGTATCTCAGAGACTGGAACGCCGTGGACTGAGCTTTCGGCTGCGGCGATTATTTTATATACGGCAAGCGCGTCGGCTTTCGCCTCTTCCGGCATGTCGAGGGAGGCGAATATTTTTTCTATGTCGCTCATGCCAGCGTGGTGATGATGTCCGCCGCAAGCATGCTCGGACATGTGCTCTTCGCCGCGCGCGTGCTCGCATGGCTTTTCATGGATATGCTCGTGACGACGCTCGTGCCCGCCTGTTTCGCGGCAAGAGCGCTCATGAGCGTGTCCGCGTTCTTCCGCGCCTTCTTCCCCGCCGTGTACAAGCACTTCCATACGCGTGCCTTTTATGCCGCATTTGACGCATGGGGCGGCGCGGTATTCGACGCCTGGAATTCCGAGCGTGTTGAGCTTTTCGACGAATTTTACAGGATCCGGCGTGAGTTCGAGCAGCGCCGCAGTAAGCATGTCTCCGGCGGCGCCCATGCCGCAGTCTATGTATAAGGTCTTCATTCTATTTCACTCCTATGTGGTTTATCATGCTCGCAAGGTAGCCCGCGCCGAAGCCGTTGTCTATGTTGACTACGGAGACGCCGCTCGCGCATGAGTTTAGCATCGAGAGGAGCGCGGAGAGGCCGCCGAAGGAGGCCCCGTAGCCGACGCTGGTCGGCACGGCGACGACGGGGCAGTCGGCAAGGCCGCCTATCACGCTCGCGAGCGCGCCTTCCATGCCGGCTATCGCTACGATCGCCGACGCGCCCATTATCTCGTCCATGTGCGCGAGCAGCCTGTGCAGCCCCGCGACGCCGACGTCGTAGAGCCGGGTCACTCTGTTGCCGAGCGCCTCGGCTGTGATAGCGGCCTCTTCCGCCACGGGCATATCGCTCGTGCCGCCGGTAGCGACGACTATCGTGCCGCGTCCGTCTGGCTCGGGCATCGCCCCGGCTATGCCGACGCGCGCCATCTCGTAGTATGTCATCGGCACGGCGCGTTCGACGGCGCGCGCGGCTTCTTTCCCCATGCGAGTTATGAGCACCGTCTTTTGTCCGCCTGAGAGCATCGCGGCGGCTATTTCGGCTATCTGCTCCGGCCTTTTGCCGGCGCCGTAGATTACTTCGGCTATGCCCTGCCGCAGAGAGCGGTGGCTGTCTATCTTAGCGAAGCCGAGGTCTCGGAATGGGGCTTCGCGCAGTTCTTCCATCGCTTCGTCCACCGTCGTCTCCCCAGCCGCAAGGCGGACGAGAAGCTCGCGTATATTTTTCTTATCCATTTTTATCTGCCCTCCATGTCGAGAAGCACCGTGTCGAAGTACGGAGCGAGCGCCGATTTTATCTCGAATCGGCGCGCCGCCGCGCCGATTATCTGCGATTCCGGCAGCTGCACGCGCGCCGCGCCGTGGAAGAGACGCACTCGCAGGTCGGAGAAGCCGAGGGCCGCGAGCGCCGATTCCGCGCCCTCGACGCGGCGCAGCATATCCGCGTCTATCGCCGTCCCAGCCGGGACGCGCGTCGCGAGGCAGGCGTAGGCTGGCTTGTCCCATGTGAAGAGCCCCGCCTCTGCTGATAGGCGGCGTATCTCATCCTTCGCGAGGCCGCACTCGCGCAGCGGCGAGCGCACGCGCAGCTCGCGCAGGGCGCGCATTCCCGGGCGGTCGCCCTCGTCGTCCGAAGCGTTCGTCCCGTCGATTATCAGGGAAAATCCATCCTCCGCGGCCGCGCGCGCTATCGCGCCGAAAATCCGTTTCTTGCACAGATAGCAGCGGTCGGGCGGGTTCGCCGCGACATCCGCGCAGTCCAGCACAGAGAGCGGAATCACCGTCATCCGTGCGGAAAGCTCGCGCGCGAGCCGGCGCGCGTCATCGAGCTCAAACTCCGGCTGAAACTCGCTCTTTACGTAATACGCGCGGAAATCCGCTCCGCAGCGCGATGCAGCGTACATGAGGTACGCAGAGTCGGCGCCGCCCGAAAAGGCGAGCGCTAGGCGCGGGTTCTCCTCGAAAAATTTTTCAAGCGCCGCCGTCATGCGCGGCACCTTCTATTTGCATAATAATAAATGCGCATACAGCACCTCCGCGCGGACAGTCGCGTCCGCGTATACGACGCCTTCAGGCGCGGATTTCTTCTTCGGCGGAAAATGCGGCGAAGGCCGCGAAACGCCGCTTCTGCGGCGGCGTCCCGTCCAAGCGGGACGCGTCGCCAGAAGTCCGCGCTCCGCGAGGAACGCCCCGCGCGGAAAAGGCCGCCTCAAGAAGCATAAAGGCGGGAGCGGACTCCAAGTCAACGGTTTATTTTAATATCCGCGCGGAAAATTTTCCAGAGCGCCGCACGGCGGCGGAAACGGCGGCATATAAATTCGTCGGACATCTGCTGCATCAATGATAAAGACCGAGTCATGACTTCACTATAAGAGCCGATTCAGCGCGGCATGTTCATTCTGCCCGCGATATGCTTGGAACCGCCCTCCCGTCAGCGGACTTGTGGTGAAGTTACTTTAACAATGGACGCGCCCCCAGCTTCTTAATGTTTACGCATCCACATCGGCATGTAATCGACATATATCTTATACATAACCGGCCCCTGTATTTTCTCTTTCTGGCTCCCTGCCGCATATTTATGGCAACCCTACGGCAGACGAAAGGCTAAGGCCGCGCCTCGTTTGACAAGGCCATGAAATCAGATATAATATTTTGCGTCGTTCAGCTAGAACGCACCGCGCCGGTGTAGCTCAGCTGGTAGAGCAACTGACTTGTAATCAGTAGGTCGGAGGTTCGAATCCCCTCGCCGGCTCCAGTGATATCAAGGGTTTTCGGGATATTCCCGGGAGCCCTTTTTCTATATCTTTTATTCAAACCCACCCCAAACCCACCAAAAACAAAATTTCGCAAAAAATTTGTTTAGTCGTGAAAAATCTGTTACTGTCATAAGTGAAATAAAAAACATCAAGCGCGGCGCGCAATCACAGCGTACAATAGGTGCCACGCCGCGCGAAGGAGAACGATAATGACGGAGAAAAAACGCAGACAAAAATTGAGATAGTATCCGAACGACAGCTCTGTGAAGAATGGGGCATCAGCAGGGAAACAATGAGAAAAATACGAAACAAAGGCATCCCGGGACAAAGCCATATGCTGCCATACCATATTCTAAGCATCGGCGAACGTCAGGGGATAGTCTACTACCGCCATGAGATCAATGAGTGGCTACTCGGACTTCCTTCATACACCGGCGCATCACACTATATACCGCCTAGATCACGCCGCGGCCGCCCAAGAAAGACGCAGAATACTGCAAATAGTGTTGACGCATATTCCGACAGCGGTATCTACGGCAACGAGATCGCCTGCTAGCAACAGAGTTATATCGATAAGTAAGAGAGGGCGCCACTTCACCCTCTCTTAAATTTTTTGTTTGAAATCCTGAGCGCAAACAAGTTATGCCGGATGATCATTCTCCAGCGTACAAGATTTCATGTTTAGATCGTAATGAATGGACATAACCATTCCACATGCTGCCGGTATCTCGCGCTTTTGCTGTGCGCAGATACTTTAGGCGTATTCTTCTTAATTATCACTTACTAAATTAACCGCTACGGAAACGCAATAAATTCGCAGATATATTCCCGTAAACATGCATCTTATCCCATTTTACGGGGGAATTATCATGCCTGCGAAAGTTAGTAATATACAGCCGCGCGCTGTTATTGACAGCGCCGCAGTCCATTTTCCTTTATTCTCATATTATGAGCGCCCTAAAATAAAAACTGCGAACGGCGTCAAGTTCTGGCAATATTTCGGCCATTGGTACACGACGTTTGAGCTATCCAGATACGATTTAAACTGTACGTATACACCTTATCTGCCGGAAACGCCTGCCTATGCACAGAACAACATCAATACGCCTACCTATAAAAGCATAAGATCGGCGATAAACCGTATTTATCGCAGTTATCTGGACGTCATATCCCCGCAGGATAGAGCGATCTTATATAGCCTCCTAAGCAGCGGTGATTACGTCTACGCACCGAGGATAACACGCCTGGACATAGCTTTTGACCTTCCCAGCTGCATTGTCCCCACACCGGCAGACTTTATCCGATATGTGCAAAAAGGCAGAGGCAGCGGAAACCGTTACCTGAAAGCAGCAACTGCCGATGGAATATATAGTTATGACAAAAGACACGACTCATGGCAGTTGGTACAGCAGCAGCCGGATGGTTCAAAGCAAGCAATTGATACCAAGCCTTACTTCATGGGTTATAAAGAACGATTAAGACAGGCTCTACTGAAAAATGAAGTAACAATATATGTAGGAACCCAAAATGGCGAAATAAAGATATATGGCAAAAGAGGGCTCATATGTTACGAACTCTCGGCACGGAGGATGATTCTGCGCAAGATAATGCCGGACAGACGTCTGTGTGTTTTGCGTAACCCGTTAATGTTACAGGGACTTTTTGCAAACGCCGCTAAACGAATAGCTGAAAATAACTGTCAAGGCAACGGCATGGCTTGATATTTTGTTATTCTTTTGATCATTTTTAATACAAGCTATGGATATATAGTAAAACGCTTAATTTTATTCTGTGATACAGCTGATGTTTTGTCGCTTTCTGTTAAAAAATAATGTTTAGGAATAAAAACAAAAAACGGCGAAAAAGGTGTACCTTTTTCGCCA